>JBCDLQ010000237.1:0-4710 GCA_039414335.1 Pseudomonadota bacterium
CCAACTTTCGGGAAAATTACGTCCAAAATGACCAGATTCGATGCGTTTGGGCTCGAATTAAGGTTAAAAAAATCGTAAAACCCTTGTCCTAGCCGTCATGAATCGGTACTGTTTGGTGCTGACTTTCAACGTTCTATTGCAGGGGAAGTACAACCATGAACCGTGTTCTATCTTCAATTGCTGGTCTGTCGCTGGTGTTTGCCGGTGCTGTCAGTGCTCAGGTCAACGAAAAAGCGGGCCAGTCTCCGGGTGATGCAGCGGCGCTGCAGTCCGCCCTTCAAGGTGGAGCGTCCACCAGTGGTAGCCTCGTCGGTGGACCGACATATGACCGCATTTTCACTGGTGACGTGAATAACGGTTGCGCGGCAACCAGCACGTTCTCCGGAGCGGGTGTGGGCGTCGAATATGCGTTGATTCCAATTTACAGCCCAACCGGTGGTGGCCTGGTGGCCAGCTTGGACAACCCGGGCACGGACATTGGCGATACGGTGCTCAGCCTGTACTGCGATCCCTTCGACGATTCGGACGCATCAGTGAATCTCGTGGCCTACAATGATGACTTCACTGGCTTGATCAGCGCGTTTGACGGCTCCGAAGGCATCGTTCTGGCCCCCGATACACAGTACTTCCTGGTTGTCAGTCTGTTCAGCCCCGCTGATATCGGTGGCGGTAATTACGAGCTGACGATCGGAGGCGCAAGCGCTGGCGAGGAAGTCCTGTTCGGTTCTCCGCCGCCGCCGCTGCCGGCTGTGGGTGTGCCGGTGAACTCGCCAATCGCACTGACCGTTCTGGTGCTGCTGATGGCAGGCTTGGCCTTCGTCGGTATTCGTCGCATCGTCTAAGGACAGATTCGACGGCGCGCACGCCGCGCAACCGTAAGCATTAAAAAAGCCCGAGGTCTTGCCCCGGGCTTTTTCATTATGAATCACCTGAGCGGTCAGTCGTCCATGCGTGGCTTGCCGCGCTGGCGCTTGGTGTTGGCGCGTCGGCGCTTGGCATCCAGGCGTTTCTTTTTCGCGCTTCGACTGGGGCGGGTTGCGATGCGCGCTTTCGGCCGGCGTTGGGCCTGTTCGATCAAGTCGGCCAGGCGCTGGCGTGCGTCTTCGCGGTTCCGGAACTGGCTGCGGTGGCTGCGCGCCTCGATCGTGATGATGCCGCGTGCATCGGCGCGGTTGCCGGCCAGACGGATCAGACGATCGCGAACTGGTGGCGCCAGGCGCGAAGAATTCATCGCATCGAAGCGAAGCTGTACGCCGCTTTCCGTGCGGTTCACGTGCTGACCACCGGGCCCGCCCGTGAGGATGAACCGCTCCTCCAGTTCGGACTCTGGCGGCAAAAACGGTGACCGATTTCGATCAAATGCATCACTCATGGTTTCCAAGCCTAGCGCAAGCGGCGTATGATCGACGGTCAGCTTTTGAAAGGACATCGCTGCCAATGAAGATTCCCTCGACGAAACTGACCGTGTTCGTGCTCTTGGCCTGGGTGTTCGCCTTTGGGTTGATCGCATCAGCGGTTACGTACGAGTCGGAATCTGAAGCTTCCGCTTTTGACGCCGAACTGGCCGAGACCCTGGGCGCAGACGCCTATGGCATGCGCCAATACGTCATGGCCTTTCTGAAGGCCGGCCCGAATCAGGAGGGTGATCCGGAAGACATTCAAGCCATTCAGGACGGTCATATGGCCTATATCCGCGCGATGGCCGAAGACGGAACCCTGGCCATGGCCGGGCCATTTATGGACGGCGGTGAGCTGCGCGGTATCTTCATCTTTGCCGTCGACAGCCTGGAAGAAGCCGAAGCCCTGACAGCCGCGGACCCTGCCGTGCAGGCGGGGCGGCTGGTGATGGAGCTGAAACCCTGGTACGGCTCGGCAGCACTGATGAAGGTCGGTGAAATTCATCAGCAGATTGCCCAAAGCAATCCATGACCACAGTCGCCTCGAGCGACGGACAGAGCGAGCCGAAGCGACAGCGCGTGATCAAATGAAACAAAGGGGTATCGAAATATGCACAAGGGGATGGATGCGGTGATGTGGACCAGCCTGGTCGATCCTTCCGCGCCGTCGCGTCGTGAGGCGGACGGTGACTGGCGCCGCTTTCGAGAATTGCGAACGCAGGCTCGTCAACAATTCGCCGAGGAAACCCTGGCCCAGGCTCTGGAGCTATCCCTGGACGATGACCTCGACGTGCAACAGCGCGAGCTAGCCTTGGAGGCCCTGATGATCCGGCGTGCCCGCGAGCGTCGTGGCCTGTTTGAAGACTACAACCGCGACCATCTGCCATTGATGCTCACGACCATGCTCAATCAGGGTCTGGTTCAGCGCGATGAGCTGATGGACTTGAGTCTCGAGCTGAAGCGAGCGCTGGGACTGCTGGACTGATCACCTTCAGTTCAATTCATCGCTGATTCGGGTCGGCGCTGCGCTAATCTAGCGACTGGCCATCGCGCAAGCCGCTTGATGAAACGAGACCAGATAGACTTCCCCCCGCGCCACGAACCACTGCGTGAAGCCGTCTCCGTGCTCGGCAGCATGGTCGGAGAGATCCTCTGCGAGCAGTGTGGTGAACGCTTGTTCAAGCGCGTCGAAGCCGCGCGATCGGCCGCCATTGACCGGCGCAGCGGGCAGGGTGATGGACAATCACTCGACGCCCTGACTCGCATCGAAGACTCCGGCGAGGCAACGGATTTCGTCCGCGGATTCGCCGCGTGGTTTCGAATGGTCAATCTGGCTGAGCAAGTGCACCGCATTCGCAGACGCCGTCAGTATCAGGCCGAGGGCGCTGGGATTCAGCCCGAGAGCCTGGCCGATGCATTGGTCACCTTGAGCGAGTCTGGTGTGATCTGGGAGCAGGTTCGCACGATGCTGAATGAGCTGTTGATCGAGCCCGTGTTCACGGCCCACCCCACGGAGGCCACCCGGCGTTCGGTTCTGGAGAAGGAACAGCGAATGGCCCGCTATCTGATCCAGCAGCTTGACCCTGATATGCCGAACAATGAATCCGATCGACTGCTCGATCGCGTCCGCATGGAGCAGACCATCGCCTGGCAGACTGCGGAGCAGTCGCGCACCCGGCCCAGCGTGGCGGACGAGGCCGAGCACGCCCACTTCTACCTGGCCAATGTGCTGTATCGGATTGCGCCCGTATTCCATGAGAACCTGGCCGAGGCAGCGAAGCTGGCTTATGGCCAGGCCATCGAGCCCGGCGATCTACCGACGGTACTTCGCTTCGGTTCCTGGGTTGGCGGCGATATGGACGGCAATCCCAACGTCAGCGGCACAACGGTGCTCAATACGCTCAGGGAGCAGCGCCGCCAGGTCATCGGCAACTATCTCAAGGAAGTGCGCAAGCTCAATCGGCTCCTCAGTCAGACGGAAGGCCGGATTGGTCTGTCTGATGAGTTGAGGGACCGCATCGAGCAAGAGCACTTGCCTGACATTGCGGGTTCGATTCCGCCGCGGCATGCGGAGATGCCCTATCGGGTGTTCCTCTATTTCGTCGAAGCCCGATTGCGCGCCACCCTGGCCGATCGTGAGGAGGCCTACGCCGATGCTGAGGCCTTCTGCGCTGATCTGAACCTGATCGTGACCAGCTTGCGGCTGAACCAGGGTCAGCAAGCCGGACTGTTCCCTGTGCAGCGTCTGGTCCGTCGCGTCGACATGTTCGGTTTCCATCTGGCTGCGCTCGATCTCAGGGTGGATTCGGGAGATTTGCACCAGGCCGTGGCGCTGTTGCTGGACGATTCGGATTGGCCGAGTCGGTCGGCCGAGACACGAACGCAGCGACTCATCGAGGTGCTGTCAGACGGCAGAGCGCTCGATACGCAGGCCGCAGACGGTCACCCGGTATTTGGACTGCTGAGCGCGGCTGCGACCGCTCACGGTCAATTTGGACCCCGATCCGTGGCTACGCTGATCGTCAGCATGAGCCGGAACGCCGATGACGTGCTGGCGGCCTGGTTGATGGCCAGGGCGGCCGGCGTTGAAGACGGCCGAATGGATCTGGTCCCCCTGTTTGAAACGGTCGGCGATCTGCAGGCTGCAGAGGGCATCATGCAGGTTCTGCTCGAATTGCCGCTCTGGCGCAAGCTACTTCAGCAGCGCGCCAATCGTCAGACCATCATGTTGGGCTATTCCGACAGCAACAAGGACGGCGGTATGGTGGCCTCGCGCTGGTCGCTGCAGGATGCGCAGCGCAAGCTCGTCGACCTGTTCGCAGCCCGCGACATTCGGGTGCTGTTCTTCCACGGTCGCGGCGGCACGGTGGGCCGCGGTGGCGGCAAAACGCACCAGGCCGTGCTGGCTGCTCCGGCCGGATCCGTTGACGGCCGGCTGCGCCTGACAGAACAGGGCGAAGTCATCCATCGCAAGTACGCGCTGCGCTCGATCGCGATTCGCCATCTGGAGCAGACCGCAGGTGCCGTGATGAAAGCGACCCTGCGTCCGCGGCCGGCTGGGGATAAGGACGATCAGTGGCGATCCTGGATGAGTCAGCTTGCGCAATATGCCCGCGAGCATTATCGAGCCATGGTCTATGGCGATCCACAGTTTGCCGAGTACTTTCGAGCGGCGACACCGATCGATGTGATCGAGCGCATGCGCATCGGTTCGCGACCGGCGTCACGCGCCAGCAAGGCGGGCATCGATGGTCTGCGGGCGATTCCCTGGGTGTTCGCCTGGGGCCAGAGCCGTCACACGGTGCCGGGCTGG
>JBCDLQ010000238.1:0-4682 GCA_039414335.1 Pseudomonadota bacterium
CCTGATGAATTTGGATCGAACCAGCTCCCGGATTCTCCCGCATAGGGCTTGGTCGGTTCTCCAGGGACGCCGTGCAGGGGTCTGCACGTCGAGCCCATGGTCCTTGAAAGTCGAACCACCGGAATGTCGCCGGCTTCCCCATTCACCTGATAGGTAAACAACCCGTTCTCGCAGTCCTGGAAAGTGAGCTCTGCGGTACCGGCCGGGATGATTTCAAGGTTGTCGGGATTAAAGGCGGGTCCGAATATCGGACCTCGCGTTTCATAGAAATCACTAAAGAAAACAGACGGTAGCTCAGGGTCGTTAAACGAAACTGCTCCGACGCCCTGTAGCCAGCGCTGGTTCCCTTCGTGGTCATAGGTAAACCAATAGAGAAGAACCTGATCATTCGCCAGAACCTCAACCACCAGGCCCTCACCGCTTCGTTCAGGATTGAACCACATGGCGGTGTGGCCAGGTTCGATCGCAGATACGGACACAACTTGTGCCCAGAGAAAAAACGCCACCAGACAGGTGAATTTGATTCTGCTCCGTAGTGCGCTGCTTTTTCCGTAAGCCATCGCCACATCCCCAAGTTCCGCCACTGCCACCTATCTTACACAGCGCTGTCCTTCCCGATTCACGGAAGCGTCAGACGCAGAGAATTGGAATTCTGAAAAAGAAAAGGCCCTGCGATGCAATGCACACGCAGGGCCTTCAAATTGGTGGCTCCCCGGGTCGGATTCGAACCAACGACCTAGTGATTAACAGTCACCCGCTCTAACCAGCTGAGCTACCGGGGAATCAAGCCGCGTATTATCCCGTTGCTTGAGAGGATCGTCAAGCGGGATTTTCAGTCTTTATTTTGCCTATTCGCCGAATTCTTCCTGATAGTCGAGAATCGAGGCCTCGACCACCTTAGAGGCGTGTTCGCGCCCGTAGATCTGGTCGATCGTGACTTCGCCTTCCTCACCGGGCAGCAGCTTGTAAGTGAGGAAGTAGTGCCGCAGTCGCTCAGCCAGGTTGGCTGGCAAATCGGTGATGTCTTCCGCTTCTCCCCACAGGCTGTCGTTTTCCAGTATGGCCACAATCTTGTCGTCGGCTTCGCCGTGATCGAGCATCTGCAGTCCGCCCACGACGCGGCAGTTGAGCACGACTTCGCTACGCGAAATCGGACGTTCGCTGAACACGCAGATATCGAGGGGATCATGATCACCACGAACCGCACCGGGCATCAGTTTGGCCACTCGCTCACCGCAGAAGGTCCGAGGAACGAAGCCATACAGCGTTGGCGGCTGTGAAGAAGTGCGCTGCGGGCGGTCGACCAGCAGATAGCCGGTTTTCTTGTCGATCTCGTATTTGACCGTATCGAAGGGGGTGATCTCGATATAGGCGTGCAGGGACACGGGAGGATTACTTCCCGTATTCAATCCGTGCCAGGGGTGTGGACGCCAGCGGTAAAACGGTTGCGGAAAAGCCATGGTCATGCTCTTGGGAGGGGCAAAAACGCTAGTGTAGCGAATAAAGTCAGGCAACAGCCCGATGGGGCCGCAGCATTCAGAAGATCATCGGGCGGCTTGGGCGATCGCTTGAGGCTCCGCGTCAGCCGCCATGCCGCCTAGTCCCTCAAGAATGCGATCGACATCTTCGTCCGTATGCGCGGCGCTCATGCTGATTCTGAGCAGATTCAAGCCCGCAGGAGTCGCCGGCGGAATCATCAGGTTGGCGTAGACACCGGAGGCGAGCAGGCCGCGCCAGTGGGCCAGGGCCGTCGCCCGATCGGGAAGGATGATTGCCGCGACCGGGCCGGGAATATCGCTGCCCAGCTGGTAGCCGAGTTCGGTCGCGCCGGCATAGAGACGCTCGATGTTGCGGTGGAGCTGGCGGCGTAAATGCCGGCCTTCCACCACCTTCTGCAGGGCAACGCGAGTACCGGCAATGACCGCCGGTGAGGGCGAAGCCGTGAAGATGTAGGGACGGCTGGCCAGACGTAGCCATTCCAGCTGGGGATGGCGAGAGACGCAGAAACCGCCGATACCGGCCAGGCTCTTGGAAAACGTGCCTACGACGAAGTCGACGTCATCGAGGACGCCAGCCTGTTCGCTCAAACCCAGGCCGCGTTCTCCGAATACGCCGAAGGAGTGGGCCTCATCGACAACCAGCCAGGCGCCATGTTTCTTCTTGACCTCGACAAACTCGGCCAGGGGCGGTTGGTCGCCCAACATGGAATACAGGCCTTCTACGACGACAACGGCCTTCCTGGCGTCGTCGCCCATTCGAGTCAGGCGACGGTCCAGGTTATCAGGATCGTTGTGGCGGAAGACGACGGTCTGCGCCTTGCTCAGGCGGCAGCCATCGTAAATGCTGGCGTGACTGTCGGCATCGACGAGCAGGTATTCGCCTTCGCCGGCCAGGCCGGACAGTGATCCCAGGTTGGCCTGGTAACCGGTTGAGAAGACGATCGCTGAGGGCCAGCCGAAGGCGTTGGCGAGTTCGCGCTCGAGAGCGGCGTGGCCGGAGTAGCTGCCGTTGGCCATGCGAGAGCCGGTCGTGCCGGTTCCATTGTCCTCAAGGGCCTGCTGGCTGGCTGCGATCACCTCCGGATCGAAGGTCAGGCCCATGTAGTTATTGGTGCCTGCCAGGACGACTTCTTCACCGTCGATCACGCCGCGGGTGGCCGAGTGGATGGCGTCCATCGGTGTGGCTATTGCTGACGGACCGTCGTTGGTCAGCTCGGCGCGGGCTTGAGAGACGGCAGCAAACTTGTCGAAGATGGTCATTCAGGCGTCTCCGTCGATCATTCGGGTCAGGCGTTCGGCGAGCTGGTTCAAGGTGCGGGTTTCGGCCAGGACATCGACGGGAATCGACAGGTCGAGCTCGTCCTCGATTTCCATCACCAGGTTCATGATCTGCACCGAGTCCAGGCCGATGTCGCTGGTCAGTGCGGCGTCGCGGTCGGGCTGGCCCAGTTCCGGCAGGGCGTTGTTCAGCCCCTGGCCTATGGCCGCATCGACTCGGTCACGCGTGGCGCTCATCCAATCCTTCTCCAGCCCGGCAATTGTGGCAGGGCAGTTTTCAAAGTCAGGCGAGGGGCCCATTCGGGGCACCCGGGAAGGGCACTATTATCACAGACCCAGTTGTGATGAACCAGTTCACGCACCTTGCCGGGGACCAGCGGTGGTGGTCGACGGCGCAGCAGTCGGGCCAGGAGGACATTGATCCAGCCCAGCAACATCAGCATCAGCCTCGGGACAGCAAGGGTCTTGACGGGCTTCTGACGAGCCTCTTCGGCGAGCGCCTTGAGGTCGTCCCAGCCATAGCCTGAATCGGTTCCGTCATGCAGATCGATCGTTTCTCCTGCGCCGACATCGCTGCCACTGACCAGGGTCACGATGGCATCGGCCAGGTCATCGACATGAACCAGAGAAAACCGGGATTCAGCGGGGCCCGTTTGAATCAACCAGCCTCTGGACAGGGCTCTCCACAAGGGGGCCAGGGCCGGATCATCAGGCCCATAGACCGCGGGCGGGCGAATGATGGTCCATTGCCCGGAGCTGTGATTGACGCAGTCCTCGCCCGCCCGTTTGCTGGCGGCGTAGTCGGACAATTCCGGGTGACGCGCGGCGAGGCTGGATAGATGGATGAATCGAGCCTGTGGGGACTCGTGCTGCCAGGCATGGACCAGGCGCCGCGTTCCAACCACATTGACGCGGGCAAAATCGGCGTAGTCGAATCCACCGGTTGCACCGGCCAGATGAACAATGAGATCGCTTCCTCGGACCAGATCGGTCAACGCCTGGTCGTCATCGAGGCGGCCGACGATCGGCGTGAGTCCGCTGGCGGGTGAGATTTGCTTCAGGTTTCTGACCAGCGCTCTGACCTGAAATCCGGATTCCAGCAGCCTGGCCAGCACGTGCCGACCGACGAAGCCACTGGCTCCGGTGAGTGCAACGGTGGTCATGGAGCGACTTTCCGGCGGCGAGTCGCGCTCAGCGCTGGCTGTCCTCGACGGCCTCGGTATGAGGCGTGCGGTCGACCAATTCCTGTGACAGGACAGGGCGGTCTTCCAGGCCATTCCGACGGATGAAATCCAGCCGGGTACCGCTGCGAGAAAGCTTTCCCGAAGAGGTTCTGGGCAGCGTGTGCAGGGGCACCAGTTCGATCAGGCAGGCAATGCCAAACTCTGATTGGATGCGCTGCTTGAGCCGTTCGACCAGGCTGGCCTGGCGGAAGGCGTCTCGTTCGCGGCATTGCACGACGAGAACGGCCACTTCCGTGCCGTCTTCACCGGGAATTGAGAAGGCGGACGCGTCTTCGGCGCGCACCTCCGGCTGCTGCTCGGCAACCTCTTCGAGATCCTGCGGCCAGATGTTGCGACCATTGATGATCAATAGGTCCTTGGCTCGCCCCGTAATGAACAGCGAATCACCGGCTCGGTAGCCGACGTCGCCCGTGTTCAGCCAACCGTTGTCGCTCAGGGCTTCCTGAGTGGCTTCGGGATTGTTCGAGTAGCCATTCATGACGCTCGGGCCGCGCAGATAGACCAAGCCGCACTCCCGTTCCCGGACCAGACGACCCTTGTCGTCGCGGATTTCCACTTCGTAGTCCGGCAGTGGACGACCGCAGTTGACGAATTCAGTGATTCGGGCCGGCGGCAGGTTGGGGTCGGCCAGATCGGCGCGGCGATCGTGGGCCAGTACGTC
>JBCDLQ010000239.1:0-4677 GCA_039414335.1 Pseudomonadota bacterium
CGACCGACCGCGTCGATCTCGTCGATGAAGATGATGCACGGCGCATGCTTCTTCGCCGTTTCGAACATGTCGCGGACGCGTGACGCGCCGACGCCGACAAACATCTCAACGAAGTCCGAGCCAGAAATCGAGAAGAAGGGAACGCCCGCCTCACCGGCGATGGCGCGGGCCAGCAGCGTTTTACCGGTCCCCGGAGGACCGACCATCAGAATTCCTTTCGGGATGTGGCCACCCAGTCGCTGGAACTTGGACGGATCACGCAGGAAGTCGACCACCTCGGTCACTTCTTCCTTGGCCTCTTCGCAGCCGGCCACATCTTCAAAGGTGACCTTGACCTGATCCTCGCCCTGCAGCTTGGCGCGCGACTTGCCAAAGCTCATCGCACCACCACGGCCACCGACGCCACCGCCCTGCATCTGACGCATGAAGTAGATCCAGAGACCCACCAGCACGAGTACTGGCAGCAAGGCAATCAGGATTTCCACAAACAAGGACCTGCCCTGAGGAACCTTGCCCTCGGTGATCACGTTGTTATCGAGCAAGTCCTTCATCAGCCCGTCATCGCGCGGTCCCAGCGTCTCGAAGGAGCTGCCGTCGCGCATCGTGCCGGTGATGACCGAGACGCCCGGAGACTCCTCGATCGTGACTCGCTCGACTGATCCGTTGCGAACCTGCTCCAGGAAGGTGGAGTAGGCCATATCCCGCGGACTTTCCTGCGGCTGCGAGTAGTAATTGAACACGCTCATGAGCACCATCGCGATGATGATCCACATGACCAGATTCTTGGCAAATTCGCTCAATTCAATTCTCCTGAAGGGGGTGCTTGAACCTTGCCCTCAATGGTGTCAGGGGTTCTTCATGCCCGAACCGACGAGATATACCTCTCGACTCTCGGAACGCGAAGAATCCGGCTTTCGGACCTTAACAGTTTTGAATGATCGCCGAAATTCAGTGAGGAGCTCGTCAAATCCGGCCCCCTGGAACACTTTGACCACCAGATAAGCCGTCGGCGTCAGCCAATCAGCAGCAAAAGCCAACGCTAATTCCGCCAGGTGTACGCTACGCGCCTGATCCGACGGCGCGATACCCGATAGATTGGGGGCCATATCGGACAGCACAAGGCCAACCTTCTCGCCTTCCAACAGGGCCTCAAGCTGCTGCAGAACGTCATCTTCTCGAAAATCTCCCTGAATGAAGTCCACGCCGCCAATCGGATCCATATCCAGCAGGTCCAACCCGATCACTCGCGCATCGGGCCCCAGACGCCGCCGGGCTACCTGACACCAGCTGCCCGGCGCTGCACCCAGATCAACCACCCGCTTGACGCCACGAAAGACCTGATCCTTGGCGTCGATCTCCAGCAGCTTGAACGCCGCTCGGGCGCGATAGCCTTCTTCGCGAGCACGCTTCACGAAGGGATCGTTGTTCTGCCGTTTTCTCCAGGCTTTACTCATGGTTCATCCATCAAATGACGGCGCGAGACCGCGTTCCCTGGCTTACGCTGTTTTCAGACAGATCGCAGTGTAACGAATTCCCTGCCCGCCCCGGTTGAGTCACGGGCCGGCCTTGGTGCTGTATGCCTCTCGCATGCGATAATTGTCGATTACTTACCGAATCAGGCAATCGCGTGACCTTCAGCAACAACCAGAAGAAATACCTCCGCGGACTGACCCACACGCTGGATCCGGTCGTGATGGTCGCCGACAAGGGCTTGTCGGACAACGTCATGGCCGAAATCGAGCTGGCGCTCGATCATCATGAACTCATCAAGATCAAGCTGCGTGGCGATCGAGATCAGCGCAAGGCCTGGATAGAGGAAATCAGCGAGAAGACCGAAGGCCTGCTGGTTCATCAAATTGGTCAAGTCGCCTGCTTCTATCGCCAGCACCCCAAGAAACCGAAACTGGCCCTGCCACGTCGATAGGGGATTTCGATCATGCAGCTGACCGAGCACCTGCCGGGTGACCATCATGTCATCAAGCGCATCAGCACCGAGGCCATCGAGATCAATCAGGATCGCTTCGAGCGCAGCCTGATCCTTGGCGCACGCTTGCTTGAGAGCGACTGGCCCGTCACCAGCTATGACGATCTGAATTCGGAAACGATTGCACCGTTGCTCCAGCACCGACCGGAAGTCGTTCTACTGGGATTCGGCCAACGCCAGAGCTTTCCGCCCATCGACCTGCAACGGGAATTTCTCAAGCTCGGCATCGGTCTGGAATGCATGACCCTGGACGCAGCGGCCCGCACTTTCAATGTATTGATGAGCGAGAATCGCCGCGCCCTGGCGGGATTCATTCTTCCCCAACCCTGATTCATTTGAGCGAGATGGCCCAGGACAAGCCTCAGCTAACGCCGGACTGGCAAACGCACACGGTCGAGAATCAACCGCTCCCCCTGATCAACTACAACGCCTACGAAACGGATACGGCCCTGAGGGAGGCCGTGAGACGCTACGGCGCGAAGGACTTCGAAACGACGATCGATCAGTACGGCGAACTGGCGGGAAGCCGGATTGCCGAACTGGGTTTTCTGGCGAACGAGCATCCGCCGACCCTGCGCACCCACGATCGCTACGGCCACCGCATCGATCAAGTGGACTTCCACCCGGCCTATCACGAGCTCATGGCCCTGGGAATCGGCAACGGCATTGCCTCCCTGACCTGGTCGGGCAAGCCCGGAGCTCGGATTGCGCGATCAACATTGATGTATCTGCACAACCAGTTCGAAGCCGGAACAATGTGCCCGATCACCATGACCCACGCTGCCGTTCCAGCGCTACAGGTCCAGCCCGACGTCGCCAGTGAATGGCTGCCGCAAGTATTGAGTAAGGACTACGACCCCGCGTTCAAGCTGGCCTCAGAGAAGCGCGGCGTCACGATCGGGATGGCCATGACGGAAAAACAGGGCGGTTCCGATGTGCGGGCGAATACGACCCGGGCCCGCCCCATCGACGGCGCCGATGCTGGACAGGCCTACGAGCTCGTCGGCCACAAGTGGTTCTGCTCTGCACCCATGTCCGATGCCTTTCTTAGCCTGGCCCAGACCGACGAAGGCTTGAGCTGCTTTCTCGTGCCCCGATTCAGGCCGGATGGAACGTCCAATGCGATACGGATACAGCGACTGAAGCACAAATTGGGCAATCACTCGAATGCTTCATCGGAAATCGAGTACACGGGCGCCTGGGCCCAGTGCCTGGGCGCACCAGGTCGCGGCGTGGCGACGATCATCCGCATGGTCGCCGAAACGCGATTGGACTGCGCGATTGGTTCCGCCGCGCTGGTCCGCCAAGCGGTTGCCCAGGCAGTCGATCACTGCCACCAACGAAGCGCCTTTGGCCAGCGCCTAGTTGATCAGCCATTGATGATCAACGTCCTCGGCGATCTGACGATCGAAAGTGAAGCCTCCATGGTGTTTGCTCTAGATCTGGCCCATCGATTCGAAGGGGCGGCGACCGATGAGCAAGCCGCATTGATTGCTCGCATTGCGACCCCGATCGCGAAATACTGGATCTGCAAACGGGCCGTGTCGGTCATCAACGAAGCCCAGGAATGCATGGGCGGTGCGGGCTATGTGGAGGAATTCATCTTGCCCCGTCTGTTTCGCGAGGCACCCGTCAACGCGATCTGGGAAGGTTCGGGCAACGTCCAGTGCCTGGACGTACTGCGCGCCATCCAGCGAGATAGCCTGGTGGTCGAGGCGCTGCTTGACTGGCTGACCCATCACCAAGGTCTTGCTGGCATGAGCCGACAGGTGGATCGAGTCCATCGAATCCTTGAAACGCCGGAGCGCGCCGAAGCGCAGGCCCGACAGTTGGTCGAATCGCTGGCGCTCGCGATCCAGGCCGCTGCCTTGGCTGAGTTCGGCAGCCCGGCGACTAGCCTGTATGCGGAAAGCCGGCTGGCGGGCGATCACGGATACCAGCTGGGTACCCTATCGAAAAGTGACGATCTGAAGTCGCTGATCGAGCGCGCGCACCCTAGAGCCTGAAGACTGGATCGATTCAGTCGATCGGTGTGGGTTCCATGTCGTCGTCAACGGCGACCATCACCAGACGCCCCTCGATCGCAAGGCGCTGATCACCGCTTTGGCGGTCCTCCAGCAAGATGCTGACCTGAACGGTCATGGACGTTCGACCGACCCGCTCGATTTCGCCGATCAATTCGACGATAGCGCCTTCGGGAATGGGGACCTTGAAATCGACCCTGTCCATGGAAACGGTGACCACCTGCTTGCGCGCGTATCGAGTGGCAGTGAGAAAAGCCACCTCATCCATCCACTGCATGGCCGTGCCGCCGTAAAGGGTCGAGATCGGGTTGGTGTCATGGGGAAACACCAGTTTCGTGATACACGTGCGAGCATCGTCGAGACGAGATTGTTGCGGCGCGGTCATCGCTTGCGGGTCCATGGGAAAGACCGCTGGATTCTAACTCAGGGATGAGCATGATCGAATCCCGCCCGACCACCAGCGGTGGACGCGGGCAGGATTGAGAATGGGATCAGGCTGCCGCGGTCAGCGCGCTGATCGTTCGCGTTTCCAACACGCCTGCAACGGCGTGAATCACGGAGGCGATGCGGACGGCATGCTGGATCTGTTCGTTGCGGATACCGGCATTTTTCAGCACCTTCTCATGGCTGTCGACACACAGGCCACAGCCGTTGATGGCGGATACGGCC
>JBCDLQ010000240.1:0-4672 GCA_039414335.1 Pseudomonadota bacterium
AAGCAATCAGTGCCCGACCCGGGTCTGGCTGGCGCATAAAGGATTCTCCAATCAGGAACGCACCGATATCTCCAGCCTGCAGTCGCTGGATATCTGCTGGCGTGTGGATGCCGCTTTCCGACACTACCAGACGATCGTCGGGCACGGTGGGCGCCAGGCGCAGCGTTGTGTCCAGATCGGTCACGAAGCGATGCAAATCACGATTGTTGATTCCCAGAAGTCGGCCTGGAACGCTCAAGGCCTGCTCGAGTTCTTCCTCATTGTGGACTTCAACCAAAACGCTCAGCCCCAGTGACTCACCCAGTTCGGAGAGCTCAGCCAGTTGGTCTACGTTCAGGGCCGCAGCGATCAGGAGTAGTGCATCGGCACCCATGGCACGCGTCTGGTAGACCTGCCAGGCATCGATGATGAACTCCTTGCGCAGCAAGGGCAGGCTACAAGCCGATCGCGCTTGCTCGACGAAGGCATCATCGCCCTTGAAGAACTGGCGATCGGTCAGGACGGACAGGCAGCTGGCTCCACCGGCCTCATAGGAACGGGCCAGCCAGGCCGGATCGAAGTCTTGGCGTATCAGGCCGGCCGAAGGCGATGCGCGCTTGATCTCGGCAATGACCGCATCCTTACTGGCCTGGGCTCGCTGAAAAAGCGCGCCGGCGAAATCGCGAACAGGTGAGGCGGCCCGGGCCTGATCCTTGATGGCCGCCAGATCGACGGTGCGTCGCGCTTCAGCAACCTCCTCGGCCTTCACCTCGAGGATGCGCGCAAGAATATCGGCGCTCACAGGGACCGGGTCCGCTGGGCATAATCGTTCAGTCGCGTCAACGCCGCACCGCTAGCGAGCACGTCGCGGGCGGCGGCAACGCCAGACGCCAGATCAGGCACTTGATCAGAGACGTAGATGGCGGCGCCCGCGTTCAGCGTAATCATGTCCGCGGCCGGTCCGGCCTCTCCACCCAGTGCGCCCTGAATCAGCACCAGGCTGCCCTGCGCATCGTCGACGGCAAGCGGCGCCAGATCATCGAGCCCGACGCCGAAGTCGCTGGGTTCGATCGAATACTGATGGATCTGACCATCCTTCAATTCAGCGACGGTGGTCGGGCGCACGGGCGAAATCTCGTCCAGCCCGTCCTCGCTGTGGACCACCATGACGTGCTTGGCGCCGAGCGCCTGCATGACCTCGGCCATGGGCAGCACCAGCGCTTGGGAGAACACGCCCAGGACCTGATGGGGAGCGGCCGCCGGGTTGGTCAGCGGTCCCAGCAGGTTGAACAGCGTGCGCAGGCCCAAGGCTTTGCGGGCGCCGATGGCGTGCTTCATCGCCGAGTGATGGCTCGGCGCAAAGAGAAAACCGACGCCCAGCTCCTCGATCAGCGAGGTGACCCGGGACGCATCAAGATCCAAGCGACAGCCCGCCGCTTCCAGCACGTCAGCGGCTCCCGACTTACTCGAAACGGAGCGATTACCGTGCTTGGCGACGCGCACGCCCGCGGCCGCGGCCACAAAGGCCGATGCGGTCGAGACGTTGAACAGGGAAGCCCCGTCGCCACCCGTACCCACGATGTCGGTCAGGCCATCGGTCTCGATATCCACCGCCGAGGCTAGCTCGCGCATGACGCCGGCTGCAGCCGCAATTTCCGTGGGCGTCTCGCCCTTGACGCGCAGGGCCATCAGGAAGCCACCGATCTGAGCCTGTTCGGCTTGGCCGGTCATGATGGCCGTCATGGCTTCACGCATTTCATCAGCGCTCAGGTCCGAGCCGTCGGCGAGACGACTCAAGGCATGTCTCAGGTCACTCATAGTCGATCCAGAGAGTTCTTCAGCAGGGCATGACCCTGGCGGGTCAGGATGGATTCGGGGTGGAACTGCACGCCCTCGATCGGTAGCGATTCGTGGCGGAATCCCATGATCTCGTCACGGGTCTTGCCATCCTCACCCACGGTCCAGGCCGTTTCGATCAGGCAGGACGGCAGCGATTCTCTCGCCACGATCAAGGAGTGATAGCGTGTCGCCTCAAAAGGATTCGGCAGGCCGGCAAACACGCCTTCGTCCGCATGGTGCATCGGTGAGGTCTTGCCGTGCATGACCTCGCGTGCCCGAACGACCTCACCGCCAAAGGCCTGACCGATGGCCTGATGGCCGAGGCAAACGCCGAGCATCGGGTAATCACCGGCCATCTGATCGAGCACGTCGAGACAGATTCCCGATTCATCCGGTGTGCAGGGCCCGGGAGACAACACGATGGCGTCGGGCTTCAGATCACGAATCTGATCCAGTCCGATGGCATCGTTGCGATAGGTGATGACGTCGGCACCCAACTCACCCAGGTACTGCACCAGGTTGTAGGTGAACGAGTCATAGTTGTCGATCATCAGCAGCTTCACTGATGCAGACCTCCACTGGCTTCGGCGATGGCGCGAATCAGCGCCCTGCCCTTGTTCAAGGTTTCTTCCCATTCCCGATCCGGATCCGAGTCGGCCACGATACCGGCACCGGCCTGCACGTGAACCGTGCCTTGCTTGACCAGCGCCGTGCGAATGGCGATGGCCAGATCGGCCTCACCGAACCAGTTCAGATAGCCCACGGCCCCGGCGTACACGCCGCGGCGGACCGGTTCGAGCTCAGCGATGATCTCCATGGCACGAACCTTGGGCGCGCCCGACAGGGTGCCCGCGGGAAAGGTGGCACGCAGCACGTCCAAGGCGTTGCGATCACCGTCGATCTTGCCGTGCACTTCCGAGACCAGGTGCATCACGTGGCTGTAGCGCTCGATGACCATCTGATCCGTAAGGACGACAGAGCCGGTCTCGGCGATGCGCCCGATATCGTTGCGACCGAGATCGATCAGCATCAGATGCTCGGCCAGCTCCTTCGGATCGGCCTTGAGCTCGACTTCCAGGGCACGGTCTTCCTCAGGTGTGGCACCGCGAGGACGAGTGCCCGCGATCGGTCGGACCATCGCTTCGCCATCCTGTACCCGGACAAGCACTTCGGGCGATGCACCGACGACCTGGAAATCACCGAAATCGAAGAAGTACATGTAAGGCGAGGGATTGAGGCTGCGCAGCGCCCGATACACATCTAGGGGACGGGCTGCCAGGTCCACGCTCATGCGCTGAGACAGCACCACCTGCATCGCATCACCGGCGAAAATGTAGTCCTTGATGTGCTGGACCGCCTGCAGAAAGTCTTTGCGCTCGAATTCAAAGCGGTAGTCGGCTTCCTCCGGCACGGGCAGCTGCTGTGCCGGTGGATAGCCCGGCGAGCCGCAGCGCAGTCGGTGACTGAGCTGATCCAGTCGGCGTTCGGCCCGGGCGTAGGCATCGGCTTCCGAAGGGTCGGCCAGCACGATCAGGCTCAAGCGACCCGAAAGATTGTCGAAAACGGCCAGCTCTTCCGCATCAAGCAGCAGGATATCGGGCACGTCGAGCGCATCGGGTTTGTCGCTGAAGTCAGCGCTACTGCTCAGACGTGGCTCGAGGTGGGAAACAATCTCATAGGCAAAGTAGCCGACCAGGCCACCAGCGAACCCCGGCAGGTCGTCCAGTCGCGGCGAGCGGATCTCTGCCATGACTCGGGCCAGTTCATCGAGCGGGTCCACATCTTCGTGACGCTCCACGACCTGACCGAAATCCAGCTTCTCCAGCGTGCGGCCTTGAGCGCGCCAGGCGCGACGGCACGGCAGTCCGATGATGGAATATCGGCCCCAGTTCTCTCCACCCTGGACGGACTCGAGCAGAAAGGCCGACGGCCCGTCGGCGAGCTTGAGATACACGGACAAGGGCGTGTCGAGATCCGCCGAAATCTGGCGAAACACCGGGATACGGTTATAGCCCTGGTCAGCCAAGGCCTGGAAGCGGGAGGGGTTCAAGTCCGGCATCAATCAGGAGTCAGTGAGCGGCGTATTGTAGCCAGCCGCGAGTGTCGGAACCAGCAAGACGCACCGACCGGTCGTTGGTCGGTGCGCCCGGCGTTTCCAGACGCTAGGGCAATAGCAACTCGAAGCGATCCTGGAACACGTCGTCCATCGGCGCCTCGAATCGATCGCGGAAGGTCTGATCGACCTTGACATCAAAGGGCAGAGTCACGATCGCCGAGATGCCCCGGCTGAGCACGCTGGCTTCGAGCTGGTAGCCATCGCCAATCAGATCGATGCTCAGATCATCGAAGTCCGCCACGCCATTGACGACCTGCAATGAGGTCGTTCCGCTCAAGGTGCCGCCCGATGGATTGGTCGCGATAGCGATCTGAATCACCGTGGTGTTGTCGTCGGTGACCAGACCTCCCTGGGAGTTGACCACATGAACGACGAGCCCGCCCGGCAGCAGCGGACCACCCGCGATGCCGAAGCCGGGTTGCACGGCAAATTCCAGCGCCGCCGGACCACTGTCGATGATCGTGTAGCCCGTGGAATCGCTGCTGGCCGCGTTGGTCGCATCACCGGGGTAGCTGGCCGTGATGGTGACCGGGCCTGTGACGGTTGAGACCAGGTCACAGCCCGTGGCCGGCAGATCGAAGTTACAGGATGCGCCCGCACCGTCATCCACGGTCACGGTGCCCGTTGGTGAATCGCCGGTCACGCTGACCGTGACCGTATAGGGCACGCCCACTTCCTGCTGGATGGGCGGCGTAATACCGAGAATGCTGGTGCTCGAGACCACCGCGACAATCGTGT
>JBCDLQ010000241.1:0-4671 GCA_039414335.1 Pseudomonadota bacterium
GCCATGCCACTTTCTCAGAACGACGACTAAGGACAACAACGATGCACGATGATCTGGACCTGCAGACTCCGCCCGACCGGCCGCGCTACGGTCTCAACGGGCTCTCTCTGGTCGCAATAGGCCTGTCAATCGCCGCCCTGTTCATTTCCGTCATGGAAGTGCTGGCCGTCAAGGACGAGCAGCGCGCCGAAGTCTGGCCCTATCTGGAGGTATCCCAATCCTATTCACAGGACGGCTATGCCTTGAAGGTGACCAACAAGGGGATCGGACCGGCTCGAGTTCGAAGCGCGAGCCTTTTGCTTGATGGCGAGCCGGTCAATGATCTCAATCGCGCGATTCTGGAGACGCTGGGTCCGGAAAACGCTTTTGGTTACGACACCTATTTCTCATCGAATCCAGCGCCCGGCGTCATGAGTCCCGATGAGGAGGTCACTATTTTTGGCGTGCCCTGGAATGATCGAACGCGATTGCTGACGGAGGCCTGGAACGGTCGTGCCCAGGTCGAGGTCTGCTTTTGCTCGGTCTACGACGAGTGCTGGAAGACGTCGCTGAATCAGGGCGATCCCACGCCAGTAGATCGGTGTGAGGCCTGAAGGGATCTGAGCTGATGGAGGGCTATTGACCCTTCAGCATGCGGCCGAGGCGGCCCCGGATTCTCTGAATCAGTGAAGGCGGTGCGGGAGCTGGCTCCGGCGAGCTTCCGATCCAGGCCGGCTGCCGCCACTGGCGCTTGTCGGGCGTGGAATTCATCGGCGTGTAGTAGCAGCAGTTCTCGAAGAAATAATGCGTGACCTGACTGTGTCGCGTCCTGCTCCGATCCGGGTGCGAGCCGCCGCCGTGCAACAGGTTGCCGTGCCAGATGAAAGCCTGGCCCTTGCTTACACGGGCACGTTCGGCCCTCAAGCCCTTCTCCTCGATCATCTGCTCGATGTAGCTTTCGTAGTCCGGATAGTGGTCGTAACCGATGCCCTTGTCGACCTCCTGCATCGTGACCTCGGGCAGTCGATGGCTGCCGGGATAGTATTTCAGCGCCCCATTGCTTTCATCGATATCTTCCAGTGCGACCCAGACTCCGGCCATGAAGCCTGAAGGATCGCTGTTGAAGTGAATCGTATCGGAGTGGATGCGCTGCTCCGTGCCGACGGGAAAGTTCAGCGTCTGAAAGGGCAGGGCCTGACGCCCATAGAGCGCCTCAAGTGCTTCGAGAATGATCGTGCTGGTCGCCAACTCTCTAGCGGCTTCGCTGAAGGTCCAGGCATCCTGAACGCGCGTTCCATTGGGGCTGTCCAGCAGTTCGTCCTGGCCATAGTGCGCCGATACATCGGCAATGATGCGATCGGGCAGATCGGGAGCTAGGCCAGGATCCAGACAGAGAAATCCCTGTTCATTGAATTGCTGGATCTGTTCAGCGGTAAGCGGCATGAGCTCGAAATTCCGTTTGCGATGCGGTGGAGCGCGAGACTACGCCCAGTGAACGACCAGGTCAATTCCCACAACAGCCTGCCTTCATAATGAGCGCTGCTCTGCTCAAATCCTGGAAAGGAAACGCTTCATGAATCTGCCCCGCTTCGTGTTGATGACAGTCATCGCAATCGTACTGTCGCCCCTGTGTGCCAACGCCCAGCCGTCGCTGACCCTTGACGATGTGTTCGACCTGGAGGTGGCTGGCGACCCCAGGCCGTCGCCCGACGGTGAGCAGATCGTGTTCGAACGAGTCTGGATGGATCGCCAGACCGACCGTGCCCGCTCCGGCCTGTGGATCATGGATGCCGACGGCGACAATCTGCAGCCGCTGACGCCACGAGATCGATCAGCCAATTCACCGCGCTGGTCACCCGAGGGTGATCGCCTGGCCTACCTGTCGGGTGGTCAGATCTGGATGCATTGGCTGGATACCGGTCGCGAGGTCCAGATTGCTGATCTGGCGCGTTCGGCTTCCGAGCTGAGCTGGTCGCCCGACGGTCATGCGCTGGCCTTCGTCATGTTCACGCCAGAACCCTCGAAGTTGGCCGTTACCCTGCCGGGTCGGCCCGCCCAGGCTGATTGGGCGCCGGACCCGATCTATATCGATCAGATGTTCTACCGCGCCGATGGCGCAGGCTACCTGGAACGCGGTTATCGCCATGTCTACACGCTGCCGGCAGACGGGGGGTCGCCGACCCAGCTCACGCGCGGGCCCTTTCACCATGGCGACATCTTCTGGGATCCGGACGGCGAATCCCTGCTGCTGACCGCCAATCGATCGGGCGAGGCGGAGCGTCAACCGCTGCGTCAGGACATCTTTCGCCTTGTTCTCGAAACTGGCCGTTTCGAGAAACTCAATCTTCAGGATGGGCCCCATTCGAGTCCGCAGCTCTCCCCCGATGGCCGTCAGCTCGCCTGGCTGGGTTTCGAGGATCGTAAGCTGTCCCACCAGTCCAACCGCCTCTATGTTCAGGACCTCGACAGCGGAGAGGTCCGCAATCTGACAGAAGATCTCGATCGCGGTATCCGCAATTATCAGTGGGCGCCCGATGGCCGCTCGCTGCTGATCACCTATGACAATGAAGGCAAGCGCCTGATCGCCCGTCAGCGTCTGAATGGGCGTCGTCAGATGCTGACCGACACGCTGGGCGGTACCTCCTACGGACGGCCCTACAGCAGCGGTGATTTCGCCGTTGGCGAAAGTGGACTGATTGCCTTTACGCACGGCAGCAGTGCTCGGCCGGCGGAAGTCGCGGTCCTTGATCGAAACGGGGCGGAAGTGCTGACGGCGCTCAATCAGGATTTTCTCGCTGATCATCACGTTGGCGATGTCGAAATGATCTGGTACGACTCCTCCCATGATGACCGGCCCATTCAGGGGTGGGTCATCTATCCGCCCGATTTCGATCCGGAGCAACGCTGGCCGTTGATTCTGGAAATTCACGGTGGACCGCACACGACCTATGGCCCCGGTTTGGCGATGGAGCTTCAGTTGATGGCGGCAGCTGGATATGTGGTGCTCTACACCAACCCGCGCGGCAGTACGAGCTATGGCGAGGACTTTGCCAACCTCATTCATCACAACTACCCCAGTGAGGACTACGACGACTTGATCGACGGAGTGGACGCGCTGATCGATCGCGGTTTCGTCGATCCTGATCGCCTGTTCGTTACTGGCGGAAGCGGTGGCGGCGTACTGACGGCCTGGGTCGTCGGCCAGACTGACCGATTCGCTGCGGCCGTGTCGGTCAAGCCGGTCATCAACTGGTACAGCTTCGTGCTCAGTGCCGACCTCTACAGCTATTTCACCGAGTACTGGTTTCCCGGCCCGCCCTGGGAGCATCTGGAGCACTACATGGCGCGTTCGCCGATCTCGCTCGTCGGCAATGTTACGACCCCGACGATGTTGATGACCGGAGAGGCGGACTATCGAACGCCGATCTCGGAAACCGAGCAGTACTACCAGGCCCTGAAGCTGCGCGGCGTCGAGACGGCCATGGTGCGCATTCCGGAAGCCGCTCATGCGATTTTCCGACGTCCGAGCAACCTCATGGCCAAGGTCGGTTACATCCTGCACTGGTTCGAGGAGCATCCCGGCGATGCTCGGGACACGGACGACTGATTCACCGCCATGCTCAGCTATCGCCACGGCTTCCACGCCGGCAATCCCGCCGATGTCTTCAAGCATGCGGTGCTGGTGACGCTGATCCGCTGCATGCAGGAAAAGCCGGCGGGAATCACCTTCATCGATACCCACGCCGGCCCGGCCCGCTATGACCTGACAGACGAGTGGGCTCAGAAGACGCGCGAGTACGAGGCAGGCATTGGCGAGGTCTGGCCGACACGATCGCAAGCCGGTCTGCTGCAGGACTACCTGGATCAAGTGGCCGCCCTGAATCCCGATGGCGCCCTGCGTTTCTATCCCGGGTCACCGCTGTTGATGGCCGCCCTGCTGCGTGAAGTCGACCGATTGGTCATTTGTGAACTGCATCCCTCGGAGCAGCAGCAGTTGCGGCGAGAGCTCGGCAAGCAGGAGCAGGTCACGATTCATGCCGGTGATGGCTACGAGGCGCTGACCCGTCACCTGCCGCCACCCACTGGCCGGGGACTCGTATTGATCGATCCGTCCTACGAGCTCAAGGACGAGGTCGATACGATGGGCCGTGCATTGGAGCAGGCCTTGCGGCGTTTTGGCCACGGCGTCTATCTGATCTGGTATCCCATGATCGAGGGGCGAGAGATCGACATGGAGGTCTTGCCTGCTCGTCTTGGTCTGCCGGAAGACCGATGGCTGGATCTGCAGATCGAGTTTCCCGAAGCGCAGCGATTGGGTCGGATGTGGGGAACGGGGATGGCATTGATCAACCCGCCGTGGCGGGCCAGAGGGCCGCTGACCGAGTTGACTGAGCAGGTTTTCCAGGGCCGGGTTCATCACCTCTGATTGCCGGAGCCAGGAGTATGCTCCGGCGACTTGTACTCTTCGTGTGCCTTGGGAGCCTGGCATGACAAGACAATTGACTCTGGCCTTGCTCGTGCTGACGGCCTTCTCGATCCCCGTTGACCTGGCGGCTCAGACGCCAGTAAGCGTGGTTCGTCCGACCACGGCAGAAAGCGTCGAAACCCTGCGCCTGACGGGCAAGGCCTCGACCCGACCCGCTGTCTGTGTGGACAGTCGGGCCGACTGCCGGGCGGCGAGGTTGCCGGTCA
>JBCDLQ010000242.1:0-4671 GCA_039414335.1 Pseudomonadota bacterium
AGGAGGACGATCTTGATCTGCTCTGCGGGAAAGGCGGCCTGAAAGCGTTCAATGCCCGAGACGTAGTCGGGCATCGCCGAATACTGGTACATCTGAAGAAATCCGCTCCGATTGGGCAGGGCCTGACCGGCTCGCCGCTGGTCTTCTGCGGCCATGGCGTCGGACAGGCGGGTCAGTGACTCACGTGCGCCACGTTGGCACAGGTGAGCGTGCCAGGAGTGCAGCAGTTCGGCCGGTTGGCGCAGCAGGATCAGAATGCGCGCATCGGGATTGGTCGACTGGATCGCAGCCGGTGCCGCGTCCGAGTAGAGATACCAGGTCGATCGATCACCGCACAGGCGCCTGTCTCCGGCAGCCTGGCACAGGCTCGCATAGCGGCTGGCCGACATCGGCGGTTGGTTATAGTCCAGGTCGTGCGCGAAGTAATGCGGTTCGCCCCGAATCATGTGGATGTCCGGATGCTGATGCAACCAGTGATGCAGGGAGGTCGTGCCGCATTTCGGCGCCCCTGCGATGACGAAATCGGGAGCCGAACGTTGACTCATGAACGCGGACCCGGAGGATTCCACGGCCGAATCACCCCCTCCTGAGCGACCGAGGCCACCAATGTGCCGTCCTGCGTGAAGACCTCGCCGCGGGAGAATCCGCGACCCGCGTGACTGGACGGGCTGTCCAGCGAGTACAACAGCCACTCATCGACGCGGAAGGGACGATGGAACCACAGGGCATGATCAATGCTGGCCATCTGCACGGCTCGTGTCCGGAAATCGAGGTCATGGGGCAGGGTCGAGGTGCCCAATAGTTCGTAGTCCGAGACGTAGGTCAGGAGCGTGCGGTGGAGTTCGTCACAGTCGGGCAGGGGATCCCAGGCGCGCATCCAGATGTGCTTGCGCGGTGGTCGGGGTCCCGGTTCGATGAATTTCGGAGCCTGCACAGGGCGAAACTCGAAGGGCGGCCGGTGGGCCAGGAGTCGGCGCATCTTTTCCGGCACCCTGTCGATCATGGCTGCATTGATCTCGATACTGCGGATCAGGCCCTCGGGGCCGTCCACGTCCGGCATCTCGCTCTGATGCTCATAACCGGTCTCGAGCTGATGGAAGGACACGGCCAGATTGAGAATGGGTCGTCCGTGCTGGATCGCCACAACGCGCCGGTTGCAGTAGCTGCGACCGTCTCGCGAGCGTTCGACCTGATAGATCACGGGGGCGTTGAAATCGCCTGGGCGCAAGAAATAGGCATGGAGCGAGTGCGCACTGCCGCGCTCGACGCTGAGACTGGCTGCGCGCAGGGCTTGTCCCAGGATCTGACCGCCGAAGACCTGGGGTGAACCGATGTCATGACTCTGGCCGCGGAAGATCAGGTCATCGATTCGCTCCAGCTCCAGCAGATCGATGACGGCTTTGAGGTCCTGATTCATGAAACGATGTGGGTCGGCAGACTTGAAGGCCCGCTATTATAGGGAGCTGTTGCTGCGCGCTCGCCAGCGGATCGATATCGAGGACAAGCCCAATGGATCTGACCCCCTCCGCCCGCGGCCAGGAATTGGCCGGCAAGCTCCGTCATTTCATGCGCGATCACGTGATCCCGGCCGAAGACCAGTGGCATCGGGACATGGCCGCGCTGGACGATCCCTGGGTCGTGCTGCCCGTGATCAAAGAACTCAAGGAGAAGGCCCGCGAGGCGGGTCTGTGGAATCTGTTTCTGCCTGACGATGAACTGGGGCAGGGCCTGAGCAATCTGGACTACGCGCCCCTGGCCGAGCAGATGGGCCGTTCATTCATCGCGCCTGAAATCTTCAACTGCAACGCCCCGGACACGGGCAATATGGAAGTGCTCTATCACTATGGCAGCGAAGCACAGCAAGAACGCTGGCTGACGCCGCTGCTGGCTGGCGAGATCCGATCAGCTTTTTGTATGACCGAACCGGAGGTCGCATCCTCTGATGCCACCAATATGGCGGCAACGGCGATTGTCGAGGGCGATGAGATCGTGCTGAATGGTCGCAAGTGGTGGTCGACGGGTATCGGCCATCCCGACTGCCAGGTGGTGATCTTCATGGGATTGACCGACAGTCAAGCAGACCGTCACCACCGCCACTCCATGGTCCTTGTGCCGCTGGACACGCCCGGCGTCAAGGTCGAGCGCATGCTGACCGCCATGGGGATGCTCGATGCCCCCTACGGCCACGGTGAAGTCAGCTTCACTGACGTTCGCCTGCCGCTGGATGCGGTGATCGCCGGCCCGGGTCGCGGCTTTGAAATTGCCCAGGGGCGCTTGGGGCCTGGCCGTATCCATCACTGCATGCGCCTGATTGGCCTGGCTGAAATGGCCCTGGAGCTGGGCTGCAAGCGCGCGCTATCGCGCGAAGCCTTCGGGCGTCCCCTGGCCAAGCTCGGCGGCAATGGCGAACGGATTGCCGACGCGCGGATTGCCATCGAGCAGGCGCGCCTGCTGGTGCTCAAGGCCGCCTGGTGCCTCGATCACAAGGGTATCGTCCGCTCCATGAGCGAAGTTTCGCAAATCAAGGTGGCAGTGCCTTCCATGGCCCAGCGCGTGGTAGACATGGCCATGCAGCTCCACGGTGGCGCAGGCGTTTCGGCCGACGTGCCGCTGGCGGCCGCCTGGACAGCAGCGCGTGCCTTGAGGTTGGCCGATGGTCCTGATGAAGTGCATCGCGGGCTGGTGGCCCGAATGGAATTGAAACGGTACCGCTAGAGATTCAGTGATCGGTCGTCGCGACCGACGCTCAGGCTCATCGATTCGAAGCGCTGGACACCGATGTCAGATTACCGCTGGGTCGAGCGGGCGCTCGCTGGCTGAACTGGCCGATCACCGGATCGATCTCGAACTGATCGCGGAACAGCGGTTGTTCCTCGCCAACCGTCACCGAGAAATTCAGTTCACGGGTCCAGCTCTTTTCTCCGTTGTGCAGCTGTAGCACCACCTGTACAGCCTGTACCGTGTTGATCAGTTCTGGCGGCGGCGTGACGGTAAGCTCAACTGAAGCGGTGCCCGTATTGCTCAACTCGCCCGCCGACGGGGCAGCAGCAATCCAATCAATCCGCTGTTGATCAATATCGAAGAGATCGACGTGGTAGATCGAGTCTGAAAAGAGGCTTTGCTCGAGCTGGATGGTCAGGGTCGTGCTCAGTCCGGCTTCGGCGTTGAGATTCACGCCCTGGAGCGCACCTGATGCGCAGGCAAACTGCAGTGATTCAGGCTGATCGCCAGGACTGATCGTCACGGCGATGGGGCGCGTCAATTCCGCCTGACAGGCGCGTGCGGCGAGTTCCTGGGCCAGGATTGGAGATGGGGCCAGAACCATCATGGCCATTGCCGCCCACCATGAACGGCGAGCCGGGCGCGAAGCACAAGTGGCTCGGCTCAGATGCACGTCAGGTTGACCTTCGCAATCGAGGCAGTCATACGCCGTATTTTAGCCACAGGCGCTTTGGAATGGAAATGATTTGTGTGAATCACTGCACAGTGTCGACGAAGGATTAGAATCTGCGTCAGGCATTTAATTCCTTGGCAGAGAAAAGCAGGCTTCAGAACTGCTCCACACGAGATGAGCACCGACAAGATCAGCGACGTGACCGAGCTGCTGAAGCGCTACAGCGACAGCGGCGATCAGGACAACCTCTACCAGATGCTGCCCATGGTTTATCAGGAGCTGCGCGCGCTTGCCGGCAGGCAGCTGGCTGGACAGGGCCGCGATCACACGCTGCAGGCCACGGCGCTGATCAATGAAGCCTATCTGCGCCTAGCCGATCAGGAGTATCACAACTGGGAAAACCGCCGCCATTTCTTGCTCGTCGCCTCGACCGTGATGCGTCGAGTGCTGGTGGACTACGCCCGTCGCCGCTCAGCGAGCAAGCGGCCTGATGGTCATCAACGGGTCCAGCTCGACAACGACCATCTCGGTGAAGACTTCGGTGCCGATCTGATTGCCCTGGATCAGGTACTTGAGCAGCTCTACGAGGTCGATGAACGCCAGGCCCGAATCGTAGAATTGCGCTACTTCGCAGGTTTGAGTGTGCCGGACACGGCTGAAACGCTCGAGGTGTCCGAGAGCACGGTCATTCGAGAGTGGCGAATGGCCCGCGCCTGGCTGAAGCGCAAGCTCAGCGAGTAGTTCGATCGACTCAGCTGTTGATGCGCCGCTCCACTTCGGCCAGTCGGCCCTGGATCGCTCGCCTCAGCTCATTTCGGGTACCCGCTTCATCGGGTATCAGTACATCGATGGCGGATTGGTACACCGCGGCGGCTTCGACGTAGCGACGTTGCAGGCTCAAGGAACTGCCCAGAATGTCCAGCGCCGAGGCCAGGTAACTGATTTCCACGCCACCTTCGGTCTGCGCTCTTTTTTCTAGATCTTCGAGTATGCCGCGGATCAGTGATTCTGCTGCTTCAGGTTCGTCCTCGCGCAAATGCAGCGCGGCCAGATTGGAAATCGACAGGCGATAGAGGTAGTGATCGCGATCGGCGACGGCTTCAATCATGGCAGCAGCGCGTTCGAAGGCGGCCATGCTTTCGCGAGTGGAGCCGATTCGAGACAGGGCCACGCCGAGGTTGCCGATCGTATTGGCCAGGCGCTGGCCCGGTCCAATCAGGCGCTCATGGTCGTCGACCAATTGGCGGTAGACCTCGACTGCCGCCTGCGGGTTGTCC
>JBCDLQ010000243.1:0-4665 GCA_039414335.1 Pseudomonadota bacterium
CCGCCAATGGCGCTATCCAGAGCAAGAGCGCGATTACCCAACCCTCCACTGACCACTGAACGAGGCCCTTCTGCTCTGTTCTGGAGACCTCCAAGCACAGCGCTATAGCGGTCAAAGGCACGATTGAGGAGTCCACCACCAATAACGGACCAATTTCCAGAAGCCGCATTATCTCTGCCGCCTCCGACGGTTGCATATTCACCGATTGCTCCGTTGTTGAAACCACCCGCGACCGTTGATGCAACGTTGGAGGAGAGATTGCTTTCACCACCGCCGATGGCAGACAGGTCAGCAGTCGATTGATTCTCCTTGCCACCGACGGCCACAGAGAACTGTCCTGTTGCACGATTAGCTTGACCGCCGACGATGGCAGCCCCTTGCGAAGTTGCTTGATTATCTGACCCACCACCCACTGTCGCATCAGTCGCCAAGGCAACGTTATCCCGTCCGCCGGCGACCGTCGCAAATTGCACAAGATTGAGGCCACCTTCAATGCCTGCCGTATTCCTGCTACCGCCGCCGATTGTGTTGGCATAGTCATGGGCGCTGTTGTTCTCGCCGCCTGAGACCGTCGCGTAGAAATTCAATGCTTCGTTCGCGTTGCCGCCGGCAATGGTCGTGAAATCGACCTGCGTCAGGTTATTGAAACCGCCCCCGATCACAGAACCATAGCCTTCTGCGTCATTGCTGAAGCCCCCAGCGATCTGGCTGAACGGGCCACTGGCGAGGTTTTCGTCACCGCCGGAAATCGTGGCCCAGGTCGCGGTGGCTTCGTTCTGGTCACCACCACCCACCGTCGCGCTATCGGCCCCGGCGATGTTCAACCGCCCGCCCGAAACCGTTGCATTTTCTCCAGCGGCCGTGTTCCCCTCACCTCCGCCCACCGTCGCGGCCGGGTCGTTGTCAGCACCATCGACCGTTCCCGCGACATTGCCTCGCCCACCGCCGATCGTACTGAAGGAGTCATAGGTCAGATTGGGTTCCAGGAAGGTGCCGCCCTGAACACTGATCCCTTGACGATTGGCGGGCACCACATTGTTGGGCGAGCCCATCAGGATGTTGGGAGAACCGGTGCCACCAGCAGGATCAATCAGCACGCTGGTTCGGTTATTGGCCCGAAGCTCCAGGGGCGTCAGATCGGTGGTGCCGAGATAGTCAACGCCGGCAACGGTGCCCGCATTTCCACCGAGCAACCAGACGACTCCAGGATTCAAGGACAAGGTGACCTCGCCGGATTCACCACCACCGATCAGTCCCTCACCGGCAATGACCGAAGTGATGTCGCCGGAGCCCGTTGGTACACAAGTCACGGTCCCGTCTTCGTTGATGGCGCTCAGGGCAGTGTCGTCCGAACAGACCCCATGAACGCGCTGCTGGACCTCAGCTGAATCGATCTCCACGCCACCGATCGAGCCGGAGGCTACACGCTCAGCGTGCAGCGCATAGGGTGCGGCGGTGATCGGCTGGATCGGCAGCAAGGGCGTGAAGGCCACACCGGGTGTCGTGCTGTCCTTGACGAAGACCTCGAGGTACAGCTGATCACCGGAGTAAGGGGTAATGCCGAAATCGAGAAAGACCGTGAAGATGCCCTCTTCCACCAACGTGTCCAGCAAGGTGATGGGCGGGCTGATGTCCATCACATCGTCGCTGTTCAGGTGGAATTCGAAATCATAGAAGCCGTCGGCTGTCTCGCCGTCAACCCGAAGCTCGCCCTGATAGGTGAAGCCGCTGCTGACCGGTGCGGCCAATCCTGACAAGGGCAGAGACAAGAAGCAAAGGATTCCGAGCAGGGGAACAAGGGACTGGAATCTCGACATGGCGCGTTTCTCCTGAGGCTGTGATGGTCCGTGCCCGAAGGCAATGCATCACACGCTCTCAGAACGCCGGCTCAATGACCCGAAGAAAACCTGCAAGAAACCTGAAAAAGCGCCATGCTCATGAAATAATTGGCTTTTATTGAGTGCCCGGCCAAGCCGGCCCGTGCGACTCAAGCCAGAGGAAAGGCCAGTTGTGGTCTGACAGTCTCGACATCATGCGCTCAGCACCGGCCTCATCACCGCTCAAGCGCATCAATCGCGCCAGCACCCACCAGCCGCCAGGCACGGAGACCGAATCGGCCCGATCCAAGAGCTGGACCAGTATGGCAGCCCCCTCGCTCTCGGGACTCCAGCTACCCTGATTGATCTGGCAGTGCACGATATTCAGTAAATGCGACTGCCCAAACTCGAATTCCCAGTGGCTGACCCACTCTGAAGAATCGTCAAAATCCAGCTGCGCGTAGGTCTCATCCATTTGCCCGCAATCCCCCTGCAGGTAATAGGCGTGGGCCAGCAGCATGCCGATGTTCATATCTCCTGGCCGGGCCGACAATCGCGCGCTCAGATCGTCGATGTAGTCATCAAGCTGCCCGTCCCTGAGCCACCGGATCATTCGCGTTCGCAGCAAGTAATGATTATCCGGCTTGGCCTGACTGGCCCGTTCGTCAAAATCGACTGACACGGCCGGGTCATCGCCATACATCGACAAACCCAGCTGCGTGGTCAGCAGATAGAAATAGTCAGGGTCCAGTCGGCGGGCTGCCTGATCCGCATGCATGGTCGCCCGCTCGATTCGGCCCAGGATGCGCTCGATCGATGCCGCTCCCAACAGGCATTGATGGTTGTCCGGCATGACGCTCAGACACTGCTCGTAGACGCCGGAAGCCTGATTGAACGCACCAAGCGCTGCATGCGAGTCGCCCAGGAGAAAGAAAGCCGAACCCGAAATCGGGTCGAGGGCAAGTGCCTGTTCGACCTGCTCGATCGTCTCCTCGAAACGACTCTGGTTCCACAGCATGAAACCATAGTTATGCCGGGCGAAGCTGAGATTGGGGCGTCGCTCCAGCGCCTCACGATAGGCCGACTCCGCCTCAACAAAGGCGCCGTTATACGTGTGCATCAAGCCGTACACCGCCATCGCCTCAGCAAGATCGGGATCAATCGTCAAGGCACGATCCAGGGCCACGCGTGCCCGCTCGCTGGCCTCTGCCAGGGGATCGTTCCGATACTGATGGAGCAGCATTGTGACGGCGGCATATTGGGTCAGAGCAATCGCATAGTTTGGAGCGATCGTGAAGGCATCAGAGAAATAGCCTGCAGCTCGCGCGTAGCCCTCGACGGTCCCGAGACGCATGTTCGATTGACCCAGCAAATAGAACTGATACGCCTCCTGCGGCACGGGATGACGCAACTGCGTCGGCACCATGCTGGCCACACGCCCGCCGGAGATCCGGGCCATGACTTCCTGACTCACTGCCTCCTGGCTGGCCAGCAAGTCGTCATAGCTCGCATCGATCGTCTGTGACCAGAGGTGGACGTCGTTCTGGGCGTCGATCAACTGGATCGTGATTCTCAGGCGATCGCGCTGGCCGCGGATGCTGCCTTCGAGCACCAGCTGGACGCCGAGCGCCTGAGCGATGTCGGCCATCGGTTGCTCGCTGTCCCTGAACTTGAACGAAGATGTCCGGGAAATCACCCGCAGCTCCGGATCAAAGCTGAGCTGATGAATCAGCTCTTCGGTCAGTCCATCGGCGAAATAGGCGACCTCTTCATCGTCGATGAAGACCTCGAAGGGCAGGACGGCGATGCTGCCGTCCACCACCGGGACAGGCGCCTCCGTCTGCAGCCAGAAAGCGACCAAGGCCAGCACCGCGACCACCAGCGCGGCGGCAAGGCCAGGCTTCCCCAAAGCCCTAGTGGAAGAACCCGCACTGCGATCAGAAGAACTGGCAACGGCGGGGGTTTCATGCGACAGCTCAGCGAGCAGGCGATAGCCCTTCTTGGGAATGGTCTCGATCACACGCCGAGCAGTGTCCGTGTCGCCGAGTGATTTGCGAAGCGTCGAGATGGCCGTCGTCAAACGATCGTCGCTGACGATCTGGTTGGGCCAGACCTGATCCATCAGCTCACCGCGACCGACGACTTCGCCTGAACGCATTACCAGCGCCATCAGCACGTCCAGCGTCTTCGGATCGAGACGAATGGAGGCCTCCCCGTCTTCGATCAAGCCCGAGGCCGGATCCACTCGCCATTGGTTCAGGGTAAACGGTTGATTCACGCCAACGCCTTCAGTTCTATTCTGATAGCGGCATTCGTGGTTCAAGAATGCCAGAACAAGAATCAAACATCGTCAGCAACTCGAGCCCCCGGCTTTGAATCAAAAGCGGTGGCGGCCCTACTCCAGCCCGATTTCATCAAAGGAGATCGACTGCGCCCGCACTACTTCGTCGGCCGAGTCATGCACGGCCAGCGTGACCGTACGAGCGACCCAATCGATGCCGATTTCGCCGAAGTTCTCCTGTGCATAGGCCGCGCTGAGCTGGTTGCCGCTCATTTCATCGTTTTCATCGCGAACCGACTGATTGATCGAGGACGCCGTCAATTCATAGAGGGGGTAATCTACTATGCCGTCCTGCCTGTAGAGTGCAGACAGATGGCGATCGCCCGTAACGAGCATCAGACCCTGCACGCCGCTGTCCGCCAGCGTGTCGTACAGCTTCGATTGTGCGAGTGGGAGTTGCTTCCAGGCTTCCCATCCGTGACCGTCGGCAAGTATCTGGACGCTTGAAACGAGAAGACGAAGATCGGCGGGTTTCTGCAGCTCGGCCTCCAACCAGTTCCATTGCTC
>JBCDLQ010000244.1:0-4665 GCA_039414335.1 Pseudomonadota bacterium
GACTGACGGTCGTCTGGCCATCGTGATCGAGACCAAATCGGGCAGGGGACTCTACCCACTGGTTAGAACCGTTCGCAAGCGTCCCGGACTAGGCTACCGCATGGACAAGGAAATCGACCTGCATGCGCTCAAACAGAAAGAAGGTTCGAGCAGTTTGCGGGTTGCGGAAGTGCTGCCCGATGGCGCTCAAGGCATCAGGGTCAAACAGCTGATCGAGCGCTTCTAAGCGTTGCTGCTTCTCTTATCTCCCTGAAATCCACCGCGACGACAGGTCACCACCAGCGTATCGCGCCATCCCGTCTGGTCCGTTTCCAGAGGCTGTATGGGCGTTGATTCATGAATGACGCGATGGTCGTCCAGCAGCATCAACGACCAGGGCTCGCTGAGCGTGAAACGCAGGCCCGTTGGCCCACTAGCCTCGAACACGCGGGTCTCACCCCCCTTGATGGCTTGCCGCTGTAGCAGGAACACCGCGACCAGATCGACACCGTCACGGTGGGCGCCTTCCGGTGTCGGTCGTCCGATACCATCTTTCGTGTCGATCCGGAACGGATGCGCTTCAATGAACCAGGGCTGCAGGCCATGGAGAGCCGAGGCCTGGCGTGCAAGCGCCAATAAAACGGCGGACCAGGTCGGATTGTCGACAAGCTCCGGTTCCAGTGGCTCGAACCAGCGCTCCATGCCGCCGTGTAAGGCGTTGTAGGCCAACGGTTGCCAATGCGCCCGATGAGGGGCCCTTTCCAGCGATTCGTTTTGAGAGATGAAACAGCCGTGCCGGCGATGGCGATAGCGTCCGCCGTCGCGCAAATGCGGGTCCGGCGGCAGGCGGTCCCAGAACGGCTGGAGTGACTTCAGGTGTTCCAGATCCTGGCCGCACCAGCTTGCGACGCTGTCGGGTGACAGGAGGGCGTAGCCCCGTTCATTGAGGGTGTGATCCAGCGAGTCCAGTGCTGTCCATGGCGGGTCGAATTGGCAGGTCATCGAAGCAGCTTACAGCAGTTGCAGAAAGGATAAAGAGTGGGAACTCGACTGTCGCGATCCAGCGCAGCACTGATGTCCTGCAATCAGAAAAAAGTAATTTATATCCCCAGCGAGGACAAGGCTCGAGCTAACGAAGCCCCGGCCTTTGACAACCCTGAAGAGTTTTCTCTCTTCCCGGTGAACGAAATCCTCGCCACAAACCATGAAGACGGACAGAAGTGGCGCTGAGAGAAACTGTCACGAGGACGTCCGTCCATGTGATTGGTTGTTGATGCCCCTGCGTGTACACTTGCATCGCGCGTTCAGTCAGAGGGGCTGGACAAAAACCAGAATTTTGGAGACACCCAGATGAACAAAACACTGCGCTATTTCAGCACGGTTATCTTGATGCTGGCGCTGCTCGGTCTGCTCGTTGCCTGTGGCGGTGCTGCAGACGAGCCAGCGGTTACCGAGGCAGAGCCCGCAGCGGAACCCACTACCGCTGAGCCTGAGCCGCAAGCCGAGTCGGAAGTCGCCGAAGAACCCATGGAAGCTGCCGATGCCGATGAACTTTCAGGGGCCGTCGACGGTGATTCCGACGATGGATCGATGGATGATAGCGAAGTCGCGATGGACTCAGGCGATGAACCTGCTGCGTCGGATTCTGCTTCTGGTGACGTTGCAACCGTAACGATCGGCGCCATCGACCTGATGCAATACACGGTTCGGGAGTTTAGCGTGCAGGCCGGCCAGGAAGTCGAGCTGACCCTTGAGCATCAAGGCCAATTGCCGGTGCAGGCCATGGGGCATAACGTGGTGATTTTGCCGGCTGACGGTAATTACACGTCATTCGCTCGCCAGATCACACGAAACGGAGGCTCGTCAGACAATGACTACCTACCGGAAAGCATGCGCGATGGTCTTGTGGCGTTCACGCGGATGATCGGAGGGGGTGATTCGGACACGATCCGATTTACGGCGCCGAGCGAGCCGGGAGAATATCCGTTCCTCTGTACCTTCCCGGGCCATTCAGGTTTGATGAACGGCGTCATGATCGTTCAATAAGACTGACGAAAATTCCCCGTCGCCAGAGTTCTGGCGGCGGAGCATTTGCGAGAAAAAAACAGCCTCGCGACGATCCAAGGTTCAGGTGACGCTCGTTGGTGTCCAGAGTCCTTCCCGGGCGTTTCTTGTTGGTGGAGCCTGGTTTGCTAGAACACCAGGTAACGATTCGAGCATCCGCCACAATTTCTGACTCTTTTTCGTGAAAACCCGCTGGCTCAACACCACGGGCCCGCGTTCCAGGAGAATTTTGCCAATATCCTGGTAGATCAAACGCGCCGACGCGACAGCCCAGGCAGCTCGAGTCGGAAGTTCTCTGATGCCGATCATCGCTGAATCGTAATAGGGCTCAGACTCGCGAATCAGGCGTTGGACTAATGGATAGACTCGTTCGTGTTGTGAGGGTTTGGCGAGATCTTCAATGGTCAAATTTGAGTCTATCAGCCATTCTCTGGGCAAGTAGCTGCGGCCCGCCATGGCATCCTCCACCACGTCTCTCGCGATGTTGGTGAGTTGAAAGGCGATTCCGAGGTCATTGGCTCGATGCAAGGTAGCGGCGTCTTGCACCCCCATCAGTCTGGCCATCATGATGCCGACGACGCCGGCGACGTGATAACAATAGGTCAACGTGTCTTTTAGCGTTTGCGGCTGCCAGCCTTGAACGTCCATTTCGAATCCGCGTATGTGATCCTCCACGAGAATTCGATTGATGGGATATCGCTTTGCCAACTCAGACAAAGCAAGGTAGGGCAAGTGATCCGAGGGGTTTCCCGCAACGGCTGATAGTGAATCTGAGCGCATCCGTTGAAGCGTTTCAGCAGAGGCGGTGCTGATGAACCCGTGACCAAACTCTTGGCCATCGGTGAGGTCGTCGCAATGGCGACACCAAGCATAGAGCAGGATGACGTCATCACGAATCGCAGGAGCGAATAGCTTGGTCGCTGCTGCGAAGCTTTTGGAACCGCGTTTAATAATTGCTCGAGCCTGGTTAACCAGAAGCAAGTCCTGCATTGCAGCTTTAACGCTCATCGTTGAGGCTCCAAAATTTTTGCAAAGGAGAGTGCAGAATCGACATGAATTGAGTTGGCTTGTTATCCAAGGTCGAGATTATCTGACTCGTCGAATTGCATTTGCGTAAGGCTCCTTTTCCCCATGATACATGTCAATCAACATTTTTCACACGAGCCATCCAATACCCTGGCGTCGCGAATTCAAGAGTCCAAGAACGGGGGCTGGCGATTGCTATTGGGCCTTCATGAATCGTCGCGGCATTCGGAACGGCAACAAGGCTTGGACCCAGAACGCTGAAAACCGGTTCAGGCTCAGACTCTCATGTACAGCGGTGACTTGCTCGTCAAGCAATCGTGTGGAAACCAGCGACCGCGTGTAGAAAGGCGTATCTTCCCACACGGCCTCAAGGCTGGCCTTGCCACAATCGGAGCGAGTGGGTCTAGAAACACCCCAACGGCTTCTCGGAAGGCTGGTTGAGGGGGGAAGAGGGATAGTGTGCCGATCTCCGTCGACGTCAAATCGCATGGCCAACGCACTACGTTGTCCGTTGCGAAACTTGCTGTCATAGAGAACAACAGGCCCCTGGCTGGTGGAGGCACGGAGCCAGAACCAGTTGTCGAAACACTTCTCGAGTGGCTCTGTCCCTGTGTTGTGATCCAGGTAGCCTGATCCTGACCAACTGATTCCCGGTGTCTCCATGAGAACATCGACTTGGGCTGCCGGCATCACCGGGGTCCAGCGGTGTTGCCCAGCACGATCGAGTTCTATGGCTTGTCCATGATGGACGACAGGCCGGACCCGAATTTGGCCACAAATACGACGCGGGACGGGTACGGCCCATTCGTCGATGTCCACCAATAGGGAGTCTCCGTCCCATCTCAGTCCGCTGGGACCAATCTTCAGGTGGAGCGCATCTCGTCGAACGGCATGACGATTTCTTTCAGTCATGCACCAGCGGCCGTGTGGGCCATAGAGCGCAACATTGATTGCGCAGTGATCAAGTGGGTTGCTTCTGACACGCGCCCGCTGCCAGGCATAGTAGGGTGAGAACACGCTGCCAATGAAGGCGATCAAGGTGACGCCATATCGTCCATCATCACTGATCGCGTCAAGATACCACCAGGCATAACCTTCTCTTTCTACGGGCTGATCAAAGTGCGGAATCAAGACTTGTCCCTTATCCCATGGTCATGGAATGAAGTGAGATAGCATGGTGGAAGCCTCGTGATTCACGATCGATATATCCATGGAGAGACTACCTGAAGGCAAGTATGACTCGGGCGGAGCCGACGTAGGGCAATGCACGAAGCGGTCAAAGTTGACTCCCGACGATAGGAATCAGTAGTCTACATGAGGAGCGTAAGGGATCAACGAAATCGTCTCGTTGAGATTGATGAAGATGATTGAAAGATTTGATCCAAGGAGATTGAGAGATGGGAGTTATCGAGCGCTTGGAGCAAAGCCTCGAGAACAGTATTGAGTCTAACCAGGGCACTACGTGCCCGCCTCGGTTAAAGCGAGCCGTCCGGCATGCGGTTTTTCCCGCTGGTGCCAGAATAAGACCCAGAATCTGTCTTGCCGTAGCGAAAGCTTGCGAGTGCGATCATGCCGAATTGGCCTACGCTGCGGCAA
>JBCDLQ010000245.1:0-4656 GCA_039414335.1 Pseudomonadota bacterium
GAGCTGTCGGACCGAGCCACCCCCGTTCGGGTCGGAGTTGGAGAGCTGGTTGACATAGGCCACCCGCTGATTATTGACTTCAACCGCGCTGAATAAGGGTGAGGCAAATAGAAACGTACCGTCGGATTGTTGCTGGGTCACGTTGTTGACCAGCTTCCGAGTTTGACCTGTCGCCAAATCGTGCGCGAATAGATCCGTACTGGCCTCATTGGGTTGGGCCGGATCGGGGCTACTGATGATCAGCAGATTTCCCTGCGGTGACAGACTGGGGAACTGCGGATTGGGCAGGCCGGTTGGTACGGAGGTCACGGTCCCGTTGTTGACTCGGAAGATCGCGCCCAAAGGGTCGGTTCCATTGCCGACATCAGCTCCAAAAATGACCTGAGCCTGAAGCGTTTGCGTGGGTGACAGGAGAGCCGACAGGAAGACCAGGTAGATGATGAACCGAGGCATGAATGGATATCCTTTGAGGGTGACTTTCCCGGATAAGCGCATTCCAGCGACAAACTGGCTCATCAAATTGTCGAGGCCAAGGAGGTGCGATCATGTAGGCCCGCTGTGCTTGGTTATACTTCGAGGCCTGACGATGCCTGTGCCGATAGCGGATGAGCGACTCCAAGCGTGCGCCTGAACTGACCCTGGTGATTCCCTGCTTCAATGAATCGGCGGGGATCAAGGCGCTGTCCGTCGCCCTCATGTCGGTGCTTGAGGACATCGTCGTCGACAGTTTCGAGATCGTGGTCGTCGACGATGGCAGCGAAGACGATACTTTTGTCCAGCTGCAGGCCTGGCGTGAGCAGTGTCCGCAGGTCCAGGTCGTTCGCCTCGCCCGCAATTTCGGCAAGGAAGCCGCAATGACCTGTGGCCTCCATCTGGCGCGAGGCCAGGCGGTGGTCATTCTGGATGCCGACCTGCAGGATCCACCCGATCTGATTCCAGAAATGATCGAGCGTTGGCGCGCGGGCGCCGATGTGGTGCTGGCCCATCGCACGCTGCGCAATGAAGACGGCTGGTTCAAGCGCTTGACCGCGGCGGCCTTCTATCGCGTCATGGGCATGCTGGCGCGTCATCAGGTGCCCGCCAACGTCGGTGACTTTCGCCTGATGGATCGACGCGTGGTCGACGCCTTACTGCATCTGCCCGAAAAGACTCGCTTCATGAAGGGGCTGATGAACTACGTCGGCTTCAGCGTGGATACGCTGGACTACGTTCGTCCGGCCCGCCACAGCGGCAGCAGCCGATGGAGCATATGGCGCTTGTGGAATCTGGCCTTGGAAGGCATCACGTCGTTCAGTACGGCCCCCCTGAGAGCCTGGGGATACCTGGGATTCCTCTTTGCCTTCTTGGCGCTGCTCTATGCCAGCTTCATCGTGGTCCGCACGCTGATCTGGGGCGTGGACGTACCGGGTTATGCCTCGCTGGCAACGCTGATTCTGTTCTTCAGCGGGCTGCAGATGTTTTCAATCGGGATTCTGGGCGAGTATCTCGCTCGTGTGTTTATTGAATCGAAGAACCGTCCGCTTTACGTAGTTCGGGAAATCGATGGATTCGACGCGGACTGGATCGCTGGTCAGCGTCGACGCATCGTTGGCAATATCGTGTTGCCGAAAGCGGGACCAGTGCCGTCTTCAGACACTGATCGATGCTGACCCTTGCGCGGGCGCGCCGCTGGGCGGAGCCTGAAGCGTCAGCTGATTGAGTGGCCTCGGGGACGCGAACGAGCGAAGCCCTGGAATCGGATGGCGTAAGCGACGGCAATCATCAGCAGTAGTGCCATTCCGTACCACGTGATGGCATAGATCAGATGGTTGTTGGTGAACGTCAGTTTCGTCAATCCACTCCGCGGCCAGGGGGCGGCGCCATCAAGTTGAGCGGCTCCGATGTCGGCAGCGTCGACAAAGTAGTCTCTGGTGCTGATCAGACCGGCAGCGCGGTCGAGTGCGGCCACGTCGACGGAGAACCAGCGGTTGGCTTGCGGGTCGTTCTTTTCCAAAAGGGTGCCGCCGGGCTGGGTCATGCGAAGCAATCCTTCGATGACTTGCGTCCCCTCAGGTTCGGTCCAGTCCCCCGGTTCGCTGAACATGGGTACGAAGCCGCGGTTGATCCAGATGGATCCTCCGGGTGTCTCCAAGGGGGTCAGCAGCCAGCTGCCTGCGCCAAGCTCTGTGAGCGCCTTGACGCGTCGAGTTTCGCGATGGAGAAATTCGCCGCTGAGGCGCACCCGGAGGTAGTCATGCAGCGCCGGGTCAGCGGCTGCAACGGGAGGTGCGACCGGTTCGCCATAAGCACGCGTTGCGACCGTGTCGATCAGGTCCAGCTTCCATGCTAAGCGCTGGACCTGCCAGTTGCCCAGAAGAATCAACACCAATAACACGGCAGCAGCGGCCAGTAAAACGATCGCGTCGACCCATCGAGGGCGAGATGTAAAGGGCGCGGGCGCGGTGGTCAGAGGTGCTCGGTTCAATGGTGGTTTTCTGATGCATGGGAGACGTGGTCATGGGCTCCGTGGCGATCACTATCCTGCTGAATCTGGGCCGAATGGCCGCCGTGATCATGCCCAAAGTGCGCGGGCATCATATTGCTGTGCAGGTGATACATCACCCAGAGTGAACCAACGACAACGATAAACAGAATGACGCCAGTGAATATCAGCGACATGGCTTGCCAGCCCTGTTCTGCTTTCAGGTCGACGTGCAGGAAGTAGTGGATGTGGACCAGAATCTGTGCGGCACCAAAGGTGAAGATGACCCCCAGCTTGAGCTGAAGATCGCCGATGTCGCTCATGACCATCCAGAAAGGAACAACCGTGAGAATGACCGACAGTATGAATCCGACAATATAGGACTTGTAGGAGCCATGGGCTGCGTGATGACCGTCGCCGTTGGCGCCCGTTTGACCAGAAGCATGACTCATAGGATGTAAGCCGCCAAGTAAACGAAGGAGAAGACCCCGATCCAGATCAGGTCGAGAAAGTGCCAGAACAAGCTCAGGCACATGACGCGTCGTCGATTGGCTTCATTGATGCCGTGCCTGCGCAGCTGGAAGATCAGCACGACGAGCCAGATCGTTCCGGCGGTGACGTGGAGCCCGTGCGTTGATACAAGCACCCAGAATGACGACAGAAAAGCGCTTTCGCCCGGCGTAGCGCCGATATGGATCAGATGGTTGAACTCTTTGAGTTCCAGGCCGAGGAAGGCCAGGCCAAAGACCCCGGTGACGATCAGCCATCGGATCAGACCCTTCAAATGGCCCCGGTTCATGCTGATTACCGCGAACCCGTAAGTGATCGACGAAAACAGCAGCATGAACGTTGCCAGAAGGATGAAATCGATTTCGAAGATTTCTGAAGGTATTGGCCCGCCCGCCGTGTTCATGCCAACGACCGCGTGAACGACGAACAAAATGCCGAACAGCAGACAGTCACTCATCAGGTAGAGCCAGAATCCCAGCATGGTGCCAGTTTCATGATGCTCGTGCTCATCCTCGATGATGTGGAAGTCGAGTGCGGGCAATGCCGCGCGGCGCTCGGGGTTGGCGAGTCTGGCGCCCTGTTCGATTCTGGAGGTGCTCATGGCTGCACCGTCTCGGTCAGCTGTTCACGTCGCCGCCGTTCGATGTCGGCGACCTCGGCGGCGGGGACGTAGTAGTCCCGGTCGTAGTTGAACGTATGGCCAATCCCATAGGCAAGCGTCGCCAGGAAGCTTGCGGCTGCCAGCCACCAGATGTGCCAGACCAGAGCAAAACCCATCACTGTCATCAGCGCCGACAAGACCACGCCGGTAGCCGTATAGCGCGGCATGTGAATTTTGCGGAAGCCCTGGTCAGGTGGCTTGTAGCCGTGCTGCTTCATTTGATCCCAGGCGTCGCGTCGATGGACCTTCAGTGGAAAAGCAAAGTTATAGAAGGGCGGCGGTGAGCTGGTCGCCCATTCCAGCGTTCTGCCGTTCCAGGGGTCGCCCGTCTTGTCTTGCAGGGCTTCCTTATGGCGCATCGATTGAACGATTTGAATGACGAAAGCGATTAGTCCACAGGCGATCAGCAGCGCACCCAGCAGGGCCGTGAAAAAGTAGCCGGCATAGATCGTGTCTTCGAACTGGCTCAGTCGTCGAGTGACGCCCATGAGACCCAGGACATACAGGGGCATGAAGGCGAAGTAGAACCCGATGAACCAGCACCAGAAGCTGACCTTGCCCCAGAACGGGTCCAGTCGATACCCGAAGGCCTTTGGCCACCAGTAGTTGATGCCGGCGACGATACCAAAAACGACGCCGCCGATGATGACGTTGTGGAAGTGCGCTACGAGGAACAGGGAATTATGCAGCACATAGTCGGCCGGTGGCACGGCCAGGAGTACGCCGGTCATCCCACCGATCACGAAGGTGATCATGAAGCCCATGACCCACATCATGGGCACGTCCATGCGAACGCGCCCCTTGTACATCGTGAACAGCCAATTGAACAGCTTCGCTCCCGTTGGTATCGAGATGATCATTGTGGTGATACCGAAGAAGGCGTTCACGTTGGCGCCCGCGCCCATCGTGAAGAAATGGTGCAACCAAACGATATAACTGAGCACCACGATGACCGCCGTGGCGTAGACCATCGAGGTATAGCCGAACAGTCGCTTGCCGGTGAAGGTCGGAACGATCTCGGAAA
>JBCDLQ010000246.1:0-4654 GCA_039414335.1 Pseudomonadota bacterium
GTCAAGGACTTCGAGCAGCACGCTGCTGGCCTCTCTGTCGCGTCCAAGTTCCAGTAACAGCTCACCGTAATTTGTCATCGCATCGGTCATGCCATCTTCGAAACCGGACTCCGCTGCCAAGGCAATGCCCCGCCGAATCCACGTCTCCGCTTCCTCAGGGCGGCCAACTTCAAACAGGACGCGGCCCTTCAGCGCGTGCATCACACCGACAAAAACCGGGTCTTCAGCCTCCTGACAGGCCTGTAGTCCTTCTTCGTAATGCGTCAGTGCCTGTTCGTAGAGGCCATTGAGCTCTTCTGCTTGTCCCAGCTTCTCGTAAGCTACGCAGAGTTCGCGGATGTCACCGGTTTCGAGGGCGAGCTCCATGGTGCGCTGGCCGTATTCCAGGCCCTTGGTTTCGTCACCCAGCTGCGAGTGCCAATAGGCGGCCAGACCAAAGATGCCGCTCTTCAAGGCCGGATCATCGACCTGTTCCTGAAGCTCCATGCCGCGATTGAGGTATTCGAATCCAGCTTCGTATCGGTCGATATGAAGAGACAGATTCGCGGCCAGTTCATAGGTTCTCAGGCGCAGTCGAGGAGGCAGGGTGCCTGCCATCAGGTTCTCGAGGATTTCGAGTGCCGTATCGTATTCGGTAACCAGAATATGACCGCGTGCCCGAATCAGGCTGAGCTGGGCTAGCTGGGAGGGCGAAGCCCCTTCCAGCTGATTCTCAATGGAATCCAGGAAGTCCAACGTCTCCCGTGCCGGCTGGGTCACATCCATCCGGGCAGCTTGATCGACAACTTGCTGAATTTGCGACTCGGTGTCCGACGGCTGCTGCGCCCAGACCGGCAGCGCCAGCCCGATACAGAGCAGCAGAGACCCAAGCGGCCTGATCATTCAGATCAGTCAGTGAGACTTGATGGTCGAGTTGGTCATGTGCACATCATCGAGCCCGGAGAGTTTTCGAATCGCATCGATATCTCCCGCCTTCAGGGCCTTGATGGCTTCATCGCTCAAGTCGTAGTGCTTGAGTACGGAATCGGGGTCCTGTTCAAACGCCGCTGCGAGTTTGGCATCCTGGCCCAGATCTTTCAGTAGTCGAATCAGTTCGGACATGGTGTGCTCCCTGTACTCCAAGTCGTCCTCAAGCCGCTCAAGCGGCTGGCGCACCCATTCTACCCACGATCAAGACGGGTTTGGAGTCTCTGGATGGGCGTCGTTGCTACCCGGGAGTTCTCAGGTCGATTCAGTACGGTCGGGCCTGCCGCGCTACGCTTGGTCGAATGCGGAAGCGTCATCGATGAGCACATCGACAGCATCCAGCACGATTTGCACCTCATTCAAGGCATTCGGCCAGCTCGGAGCCAATCGGAGCCAGCCGTCCGGGCTGGAGGCGCTGATACCGTGTGCTGCCATCGCTCTTGCCCAGGCCGGGGCGTCAAAGCCCGGAGGTGGACGCAGGCTGAGCGATCCGGATCGTCCTTCGGCCGATGCCATGCGGGCACTTTCAAAGCCCCGCTCGATCAGCCCCGGCTCGATTGCATCGTGCCACGCCTGAACATGATTGAAGAGCGCTTGAACGCCAATCTGTTCGATCAGCTCTACGCTGGCTTTCAGGCCAGCGGCACCAAAGGAATTGAAGGTCCCACTTTCCACCATCCGCGCCCCATGCTGGAACGGACGGTCATAGCGCAGGTGCCCGGGGCCGTTGGTCAAGAAGGCGAAGGCTTCTTCATGACTCAGCCAGCCAGCGACGTTGGGGAGCAGGCGATCGGACGCTGTTGGGTCGACCCAGAGACAGCCCAGGCCCTCCGGACCCATCAACCATTTGTGCGAGCCTGCGGTGAAAAAGCTGATGCCCATAGCAGGCGCATCGATTGGGACGACGCCCAGAGCCTGGATACCATCGACGAAAAGCTCCGCGCCGTGGCGAGCGCATAGTGCACCAATTGCCTCCAAAGGCATGCGCTGGCCTGTGGTGAACTGTACTGCGCTTACGGCCACCAGACGGATACCGCGCTTTAGCGTGTCCTCCAGCCGTTCCAGCGCTTGATCCCGGTTCAGACGGAAGTCGTCGGCGCGATGCCAGATGATATCCAGGTTCTCTCTTCGGGCGGTTTGCTGCCAGGGCGTGATGTTGGTTGGGAACTCGCCTTCAAACAGGACAATGCGGTCGCCCGGCGACCAATCCAGGCAGAGTGCGATTGCCAGTACGCCAGCAGAGGTGTTGGCAATCAATCCCAGGTCTTCTGCTTCACCACCGATCAGTCCAGCAAGCTGTGCTCGCAGGCGATCTCGGCAAGCCATTTCTTCCGAGTACCAGGGCATGCCTTGGGTGGCATAGCCGGTCAGGCTTCGTTGAACCGCTCGAATCACCGGCAGGCTGGGTGGTGAGAGCGAGGCATGGTTGAGATAGACCGACGCTTCCAGGTCAGGGAAGAGCTCGCGGCTGCCGAGAACGGCTTGCGCGGGTAAATTCGATTCGGGTCTCGTCGTCATCGCGCTATTGTGCCGTGTCTGCATCTGCTGTGGGGCAGTGGGGACTGCAAGCTGGCATACTGGTCATTCAATGCCTTGGAGGGCAAATAATGAAAATTCGAATGATGCTGGCTGTTCTGGCCTCGGCAGTTTCCCTGTCAGCCTCGCTGTCCGCTCAGGATATGGCCGATATTGAAATCGGCACGGTCGAAGTTCGAGAGTCGGTCTACATGTTGACCGGCCGCGGCGGAAATATCGGGCTCGTAGTCACTGACGACGGCGCCTTCATGGTCGACGATCAGTTCGCACCCTTGACCGACAAGATTCTTGCAACTGTTGAGGCTGTCACGGACCAGCCCGTGAAGTTCGTGCTCAACACACATTGGCACTTCGACCACGTCGGGGGCAACGAGAACCTGGCGGGGCAGGGCTCGATGGTGGTGGCGCATGACAATGTGCGCAAGCGCATGGCAGCCGAACATGTCAGTGAGTTCTTCGGCAACACGACACCGCCGTCGCCCGATGCAGCTTTGCCCGTGATCACTTTCAATGACGAAGTGACCTTCCATATGGGCGACCACACGGTGCATGCCTTCCACACGCCGCATGCGCATACGGACGGTGATGCGATCGTGCATCTGCCCGAAGCCAACGTGATCCATGCCGGTGATGTGATCTTTTACGGTCTCTATCCCTTCGTCGATGGTGAATCCGGCGGCAGCCTTCCGGGCTTGATCGCTTCCCTGGATCGAATTGCAGAACACGTCGATGAAGAGACGATCATCATTCCGGGTCACGGTCCGCTGATGGAGCAGCGCCAGCTTGGCCAGTATCGAGACATGCTGGCAACAGTGCACGAACGCCTGCGTTCCCGTATCGATGCGGGCGAGAGTCTCGAGACCATTCTGGCCGCCGATATCACCGCTGAATACGATCCGTTCTGGGGCAACGGATTCATTCCGCCGGCTCGTTGGGTGGAGTTGCTTTACTCCAACATGACCAGAGAGTCCGTAGGAGCGCACCCGCACGAACAATGATGGCCTCAGTACCGTGAGTCCAATGGAACGGCTGACACCCGAGCTGGTGTCGGCCTACCGTGCCGCGATCTATCGGGTCTGTCATGAACCGCCTTTTGAATTGAAAGTGGATGAACGCAGTGCCAGCCTAAGCGCCTGGCTTCGCCAATCTGACTTTGAGACGGCGGCATTGATCACCGCAGCCAATCCGGCGAGTCGCTCATTGCCCGATTCCGAAAATCAGCAGCGGCACGCCAATCTGCTCGCCAGTCTGGTGGGTCGCTCGTTTCTGGAAGGGGAAAATCTGGACCCTGCCGGTCAATGGCCGGCGGAGCGAAGCGTATTGATCGCCGGTATGGGTCAAGAACAGGCGAGAGTGCTTGCTCGACAGTGGGGTCAGAACGCCTGGCTTCAGATCGATTCGGATGCGATCCCGAGGCTGTTCCTGGTCGGCAATGAGTGAGGTACGTCGAGCTGCGGAGGCCGCCGCCCGACGTACTGTTTGACTCAGGCTTCAGCGGCCTCATCGTCGACGTCGGCTTCTGACGCGAGCTCGTACTCACTCACCTGACAGTCTTCGCCGTCAGCACAGGTGAACAGGACGCGCCCGTCCTCGCAGACGGATGTGTAGATCAGGCTGGCATCGGGGCCCTCGCCAATCTCATACACGTCGTTGCAAGCCAATTCCTCCACCGCTTCGGCCAGCTCAGGGCTCATCGCTTCTGGCTCGACAACGACTTGAGCGGCAGCGTTACCGCATTCCATGGGAACGGGAATCAGCGACGGATACTGGCAGGCCGCGCCGGTGGCAGCGTCGACCCCAACGCCGATGATGCCGCCGAAGATGATGTTGCCGAAGGTCATGGCTTTTACCGATGAACCCACTGAGATCAGCGTGTCCTCATGACCCTCGAGGCTGCAGCGAATCGACAGCTCACCGCAGGCCCGGTTGACGAGAACGGTGCCTGGCGTCTCGTTGACAAAGAAGGTGCCGTCCTTGTTGACCAGTTCACAGGTCGCTCCAGGGCAGCTCGGCGTGATGATGGAAAGGGTCTGGTCCTGACCGGTAGTGATCGAAGCGCAGCCTGATAGAAAGAGCAGCACGCCAGCGGCAATGGAAAGCCGAATCAGATTTGTCATGAAAAATCCTCACTTGGTTGATTGAATGCGCTGGA
>JBCDLQ010000247.1:0-4646 GCA_039414335.1 Pseudomonadota bacterium
GATCACCAGTTCGCTGGTGCTTGAAGGCAATGGACTGATCGGTGAATTTGTGGGCGGCTACAGCGACTGGAAGCGTCAGGCTGCAGCCGCGTCGTCAAAGGCCGACGAAGCCGAGGATCCGGCGCCCAGCAAGGCCCAAGACTCGACCTCGACCGCGCCCAAAGCCCCTGACAAGAAGAAGCTCAGCTACAAGCTGGCCCGTGAACTGGAACAGCTACCCGGCAAGGTGGAAGCGCTGGAGTCGGAAATCGAAGCGCTGGGCCAGGCCATGAATGAGCCGGCCTTCTTCAAACAGGCCCCCGATGTCATTGCCGAGGAAACGGCGCGGGCCCAGCAACTTCAGGCTGAACTCGACGCCGCCTATCAGCGCTGGGAAGAGCTGGAGGCTTAAGCGCTCTCCAGCCTATGGAGAAGTCTGGAATCGATCCTGGAACAGCAGATCACCCAAAGGAACGATCTCGATAATCCGAGTCTCGACTTGCGCCGGTTGCCAGTTATCGTCTCCGGCCTGCGTCGCCCGCAGTTCCACCTGCCCGACGACGCCGTCCAGAGTCAGCACCCCATCGACCAGCGTAGCCGGCCCTGAGATCAAATCGATCGTCACCGGCAGACCCGAGCTCGCATTTGCCTGAATCGCCAGCGGCGGCGCTGAGGGCGGCAACGTCGCTGGCGCAGAGAAGGCGATGCTCTGCGAACCGGGGATGATGTCGAAGGTCGCGCTCAGCGACTCCCGCCAGCCTGGTGCCGTGACCGTCAGTGAATAGCTCCCGACGGCTGTCGGTGCCTGGAGTTCACCGTCATAGGTAACGATCAGCGCCTGGTCCGCCGGAAGCGTCGTGACCATTGCAGAACGGGGTGAGCCGTTATATTCGACGGCGGCTGTATCCAGGCTCAGTTGAAGTCCCGCAGCAAAGCGCTGGTCGAGATAGCCGTCCACCAGATTATCGACCAGCACGTCGTAGGCCGTTGCGTTGAAGTGGAAACAATCCCGACCACCGCCCGCGAACCGTTCGCGCATGGCCTGCGGCGGGCTGGGCTGGGTAATGTCGCCGGGCGGCGGCAGCATGGTGCTGCCGAAGAACTGCTGCGCTTCGCCCAGATGGCGGACATGCTGGATACGGGGATTGCCATCAGCGAATCCCTCGACCGCATCGATAACCTGCACGGCAGCCGTATTGACCTGCTGCGGGCTCGGCTGGCCCAGATCGTTCCAGAGTGAGTTGCAGGCGAACACCCAGATCAGCCCGTTGCGCGTGTCCTCGAAGTTCGGGTAATCGTAGAGGCTGATGATGATTTCCAGCTCGGGTCGCTGGATCAGGATGTAGTCCGTGATGATCTGGATGTCCTGAACAATCGAAGCAATCAGGGCGTCGAACTGGCTCTGGTCAAACCCGATGTTCCAGCTACCCAGAAAGTCATTGCCGCCAATCGTCAACTGAACCGTATCGAGATGCGGATACTGCGCCAAGGCATCATCGATGCGCGACAGATTCGCGGGACTCACCCAGTCCGCTGCGGTGCTGCCGCTAGTGGTCGTCAGCTCTCCGCTGGTTCCTATGGTCTGCAGACCGCGAGTACCGAACACGCGCGCATGCGAACCGTCCAGCCACTGCTCTTCAGCCCAGCTGTCGCCAACAATGAGAAAACGAGTGGTTTGGGACTGCGCCGAAATCGGCAGCAGCAAGAGGCACAACAACAGCCCTGCAACGGTGGATCGCATCTCAGCTCCCTGCTTGAATCGCGTATCCCCCTATCCGACTAGCGCAGCGAATGCTATCACGGTCTGTGACTCAATCAGGCGCCGATATTGCCTTTACGCCGGGCAACACCAGCAGCGGGACCACTACGGCATAGGTGAGATAGCCAACGGCGATTGTCATCAGCGATATCTGCCAGTCAAACAGCAATCCCAGCCCGATGGGGCCCAGCGCGGTGCTGATCACCATCAGCGCCGAATAGACACCGCGTATGAGCCCGAGCTGCGCCGAGCCAAACAGCTCCACCCAGATCGCACCACTGATGACGCCATTCAGGCCCGCCGTCATCCCGACTCCGGCGAAGAACACCCACAAGGACAATGCAGGAAACAATGACAGACCCAGAAGACCCAGGCCGAAAGGTAGCAGTGAGAATCGCAGCAGCACCCGGGCGCTGAAGCGATCGATCACTCGCCCACCGGCAAAGGCAAAGACGCCCTGTATGCCGGCAAACAGCAGGAAGCCCGAAGCGATATCGCCACGATTCCAGCTCAGCTGATCAGCCAGCGTGCCCTGATGCAGGAAGACGGCCGTGACAACGACGGGCGGCACCAGGACGATCGTCAGAACGCGCAGGAAATCGGCATGGGTGAACAGTTTCCGTCGAGTCATCACCGCATGAGGGGCATCGGAATCCGTCGATTCCTGCAGTTGCCGGGGATGGGTCAGCGGCCAGGCCAGCCAAGCCAGCATGGGCAGCGCCAGCAAAACCGTCAGCGCGGCGGCAGCGACCCAGACCGTCCGCCAGTCGAAGTTGGCCATGCCGACGGCTACGGCAGTTGGCAGCAGGGCCTCGCCGAGAATGAACCCGTAGGTGACCATTGCCACGGCTCGACCGCGACGACGGGCATAACGCGCAGCAGCCACGACAGCCAGATGGCCCGCCAGGCCTTGGCCGCAGAGTCTCAGTAGAAAGAGGCCGATCACCAGCACGCCAAGCTGCTGGGACAGCGATACCACCAGTGCTCCCGTTGCCAGTCCGGCCAGCACGAGGGCAATCGAGCGGCGCATGGACCAGTGGTCGGCCAGGGACCCGATCCAAAACATCAGCAAGCCACTGGCCAGCGTGGCCGCACCATAGAGCGCGCCGAGCGCCGACTGACTCAGACCAAACGCCTCTCGAAATTCCGATCCGAACAGGCCGATAAAGAAGGTCTGTCCCAGACTGGAGCAGAGGGCCGCGGCCAGCGCGAATCGGCCGGCAGAGGGAATCGGTCTTGCTTGATGCGATGCGTTCAAAGCTTGCGATTCAGACTCGGAGTTGGGCGCAAGACTAACAGGCCAGGGCGGTCACTCGAGCTAAATGTGAATGAATCTCAACAAATCTCGACCGATATCCATTAACCTGTCCCGCATGAGTCTTGGAATGATGCAATGACGACACTGTTTCTTGCTGCTCGACGCGGATGGATCGACTTTCAGCGTTGGAGCGCGCTGGACTGGCGCGTCCTGATCCCTCTGACCCTCTTCGTGCTTGCGATTGCAGCGCCACAGGCGGGGTGGATCATCGTTGAATCAATCAGTGAAGCCTACCTTGCTGTCAGCGTTTTTGTGGCCTTCACACTGGCCCTGGTCTACGGATCAGAGCGCCTGTTCCGATTCGACAGCGGCGAACTGCTGGCGCGCCATCGGCGCTGGCAGATTCCCATCGCTGCTGTGCTCGGCGCCTTGCCCGGCTGCGGCGGCGCCATCATCGTGGTCACCCAGTTCGTGCGCGGACAGGTCGGCTTCGGTGCACTCATTGCTGTACTGACGGCAACCATGGGGGATGCGGCTTTCCTGCTGCTGGCGCGCGAACCCTTGACCGGCCTCCTGGTACTCGGCACGGGAGTTGTCGTCGGCTCCATCTCGGGCTACCTGATTGAGGCCACCCACGGACCCGACTTCCTTCGGCAGGATGCAACAACCGCCAGGACCAAAGAGAGCGAAAAAACCCATCGACGCTCCCCTAAAGCCACGCGAGCCTTTCATCCGCTCTGGCTGGCCATGATGCTGCCGGGATTGCTCTTCGCCCTGCCTATGGCATTCCTGGCCGAACCCAACGCCTGGTTCGGGCCCCTGGCCTGGCTGGAACCCGTGACGCTTCTCGGATTTGCCGGCGGCGTGCTCGCCATCGTGATGTGGTGTCTCCACTTCACCGCCAACCCCGCCCAGCACTACGCCGGCGCCAACCCGGGCGACCAGCCCGGTGAAGTCATTCCCCCGGACCATTCGCCGAACAGCTCGATCCTGTCGCGGGTCATCAACGACACCAACTTCGTCACCGTGTGGGTCATAGCAGCCTTTCTGGTTTACGAGCTGGCCGTCCACTTCAGCGGGGCGGACATTTCGGGCTGGTTCCCAGCGGCGCATGGAGGCGGCGGGCCTTGCGGATAAAGTCACGCTGCAGCTGCGCGATTATCGCGACGTTACCGAGACCTATGACCACATCGTCTCCATTGAGATGTTTGAAGCCGTGGGCGAGGAATATTGGCCGACCTATTTTGAAAAGGTCCATGCCTGCTTGAAGCCCGGCGGCAAGGCAGCCTTTCAAATCATCACCATCGAAGATGAAGCTTTTGAAGGCTACCGCACCGGCTCTGACTTCATTCAGACCTATATTTTTCCGGGCGGCATGCTGCCAAGTCCATCCCGGCTGACAGAGCTGACGGACTCGGCCAATCTTGCCACCGATGATACCTATTGGATGGGCCAGGATTATGCGCTGACGCTGCATAAGTGGCGCTCTGCCTTTGAAACGGCCTGGGCTGAAAAGCGCATCCCGGACGGGTTTGATGAAACCTTCCGCCGGATTTGGCTCTACTATCTAGCCTATTGTGAAGGTGGTTTCCGTGCTGGGGGGATAGACGTGGTGCAGCTCACGCTGCGCAAGGACGCTGCCCCCCTCGA
>JBCDLQ010000248.1:0-4633 GCA_039414335.1 Pseudomonadota bacterium
CCTGGTTGATGGCGATCAGGCTGAAGTAAAGATGAAGCGCGGGCGGTTGTAGAGCGTCCCTGCCAGTATCGCCAGGATCAGGGCCAGCAGACCCGTGCTTCCCATCGACAGTCCGAACCACAACCAGTTGACCGGTTCGCCGCGGACCAGCTCGAGGATCAGCACGTTCTGACTGAGCAATGGCACCAGCGTCATCCAGGTTTCCGTGCGCGTCGGGTCCACGAGGATCCACATGCTGGGAATCATCGGGATGAGGATCACCATGCCCATGTAGCTCTGGGCTTCGCGGAAGCTCTTGGCGAAGGCGGCCAGGATGGTCAACAGGGCGGCGGCCAGCAAGGCGGCCGGTGCGACGAGCAGGAAGGCCAGGCCCGCCAGACGGAAGTCCAGCGTCAGGGCCATGTCCATTTCTTCAACGGGCAGGTAACCCATGGCGAAGACGAAGGCGATCAGACCCAAAGCCAGCGTCATCAGGGCAAAGGAGGTGGTGGCCATCAGCTTGCCGGCCATGATCTTCCAGCGCGGCAGCGGGTTGATCAGCAGGGGCTCCAGGGACTTACGCTCACGTTCACCGGCGGTGGTGTCGATGGCCATGTGCATAGAGCCGACAAACACGGTAATGAGGATGAAGTAGGGCAGGAAGCCCAGCAGCAGTCCGCCGCGTGACTCGGGCGTGGACAGGTCGTCGATCTCGATCTGGATCGGTCGCGTCAGGTCCGGGTGGACACCCCTCAACTGCAGCCGCAGCTGACTGATCTGGCGTCCGTAAGCGTTGAGATAGCCGCGCACTCGGCTGACCGTGGTGCCCGCATAGCGCAGGGACTGATCCACCATCAGCTCGACCGGCGCCGGCCGACCAGCTCGCCAGGCTTCGCCGAACTCGGGAGTGAGGCGCACGATCACTTCTTCCTCTTCCGTTCGGATCGCCTGCTCCGGATCGGCGGGCGGCGCCGTGATCACCACGCCCTGGCGTTCCAGGAAGCTGACCAGTTCCGGCGCATGTTCCGGGCCGATGATGGGCAACTCCAGCGTGGACTGCAGCCGTTCCGTGGTCTGGCTGGCCATGAAGCCGATCAGGGCGACGAAGATCACCGGGCCAATCAGCGGACCGATCAGCAGCGTATTGATCACCACCCGGCGGTCGCGGAAGTTGTCGAGCATTTCTTTCAGGAATACCGCCATCATGCCAGCAGGCCCTCGTCGCTACCGATCAGGTGTACAAATGCATCTTCCAGGTTGGCCTGACCGGATTGATCCAGCAGTTCCTGGGCCGTGCCCTGAGCCGCTACGCGGCCCTTGGCGATAATCACGATTCGATCGCAGAGCGCTGCAACCTCCTGCATGATGTGTGTCGACAGAACCACACAGCGCCCTTCGCGCTTGAGCTGTTCCAGGAACAGACGCAAGGCGCGGGTGGTCATCACGTCGAGACCGTTGGACGGTTCGTCCAGCAGCACCGTGCGGGGGTCATGAATCAGGGCCCGGGTGATCGCGACCTTGACCCGTTGCCCCTGGGAGAAACCATCGGTCTTGCGATCGATGAAACCGTCCATGTCCAATACCTTGGCAAAGTGGTCCGTGCGCCGTTTGATCGTGGCCTCGTCCAGCCCCTGGAGCTTGCCGTAGTAGCGAATGTTCTCGCGCGCCGTCAGTCGGTCATAGAGGCCGCGATGATCCGGCACCACGCCCAAGGCCCGCTTGATCGTGATGGGATCGACCTGGGGATCGATGCCGTCGATTCGCATGCGACCGGAATCCGGTTCCAGCAGCGTGTAGAGCATGCGCATGGTGGTGGTCTTGCCGGCGCCGTTGGGTCCCAGCAGGCCGGTGATCTGTCCATCCATGGCCTGGAAGGTCACGTCATCCACGGCCACGACCTTACCTTTGTTGAAGGTCTTTCGAAGTTGTTGCGTTTCGATCATGTTTTTCCCTTAGGGCATTGGCCCGGAAATACGACTAGGGCATTGGCCCGGCAATTCGACTAGGGCTGTGGGCCCAGCAGATCGACGAAGAAGGGGGCATTGCCCAGCGTGGCGGTGCACTCCGTATCCAGCTCTTCGACGCTGGCTGATTCAAAGAACTGGCGGATGATGCCGCTGAAGCACGGGTGACTGGACACCGTATGGCCCAGGCCCTGGCCGACCAGATGCAGGCTGTTGCTGAACTGCTCGGCGGTCTCGTCCCCGTACTTCTCCGGGGTGACCGGGTCCAGTTCGCCGGACAGGATCAGGATCGGCGTGTCGACATCGAAGGGCGCGTGGAAATCAGGCGGCGTATCGCCGGCCGGCCACCATTCGCAGACGTTCGAGTACATCTCGATGAATTGATCACCCAACAAGGTGCCGGCGTTATCAATGTCGTTGGGCCAGGTCGGCCAGTCTTCCGTGCAACCGACGGCGAAATTCAAACCGAAGGCGATCTGGCTCGTGATCTGGTCGGTCACGATCAGCGCCTGCGCCGCAATGCGATCGGGAGAGCCCGTGGTCGCCGCTTCGTGCACCAGGTAGGGAATGATCATCTGGGTCTGTGGCGAGTAGGACAGGAAGCGCAGGGCCGAACCCAGGGTCTGGTCGTTGAATTCGATCGGCGTGCCTTCGCCCGTGCGCGGATGGCTGATCGTGATGGACTGGCCGCTGTCGCGGTACTGTCCGATCAGATCACGAAAGGCCACCTTGATATCGGGGAACTGGGTATTGCAGGCCTCATCGGCCTCGCAATGATCGAACAGCAGTTCCAGCGTCTCGTCCAGGACCAGACTGTGTTCGGAGCCGAGGCGCAGGCGCGTCGGAACGACCGCATCGAGCACCACGCTGCGAACGCGCTCCGGGTAGGCGCGAAGATAGACCTGCGCCATCCGGGTGCCGTAGGAACCTCCGATCAGGTTGATCTGTTCAAAGCCGTATTGGGCGCGCAGGCGCTCGAGATCCCGTGCGTAATCGTTGCTGGTGAAATGGCGAACGTCCACATCCCAGTCGTCCATGCACTCGCGAACGGCCTCGTTGATCCGCTCGAAGTCCAGCTCCAACATGTCATCCATGTCGTCGAAGGTGCAATTCAAGGGGTGTGATGTACCGGTACCCCGTTGCTCGAGAAAAACCAGATGCCGATCACGATTCGTGTCGCGCAGGGCAGCACTCATCATCGGCGCAATGTCGATGGCCGATTGGCCGGGACCGCCGGCGAGGAAGAACACCGGGTCAGGTGCCGGCGAGCCGGCGCGCGCCGGGACGATGGCATAGGCCAGCTCCAGCTCCCGCCCGTCAGGTTGGTCGGGATCTTCCGGCACCACCAGGGTGCCGCATCGAGCGGTGACGCTCAGTCCGCCCATGCCGGTCAGTTCGCAGGAATCGAGATGGTCGAATTCCTGTGCCGCCAGCGGCGAGGTGCCGATACAGGCCAGCAGAAACAGCGCCAAGGCGCTATGGTTGATTCGCACGGTGCTTACCCCAGTACTGGTGTGTTGATAGCTCATTCATTCTGCCCTTCCGAGGAGCTGATTCCAACAGGTCAAAGGTCATCCATGCTTTCCTAGTCGCCGGATCGAAGAGAACCTTTCACCTTTTTTGAACGATCTCTCGATTTCCGTTTCTCCAGCACCGGCCGCTGAACAACCAGCGACGGCATCGAGACGACAGATTGAGCGCCAACGCGTTACGATTGTTTCACCCCTCGCGAGCCCCGATGATGATGGGCTTGATGCGGACTGGTTATCCTGCTCGCCTTCTGCCGCAGTACTCACAGGCCACATGCCATGTACGCTCTCGAAGTCAACAATCTGAAGAAAACCTACCGCAACGGCGTCGAGGCCCTGCGTGGAATTGATCTGACCGTTGAAGAAGGCGACTTCTTTGCGCTCCTGGGACCCAACGGCGCCGGCAAGTCGACGCTGATCGGCATTGTCAGTTCCATGGTCAACGCGAGCGCCGGTGTGACCAAGGTGTTCGGAACCAGCGTGCAGGGCAGCAGATCGCACGCGATGGCCGAGATTGGACTGGTGCCCCAGGAGGTCAACTTCAATCAGTTCGAAAAGCCGTTCGAGATTGTCGTCAATCAAGCGGGTTACTACGGCGTCCCTCGCAAGGTAGCGCGCGATCGTGCGAAGTACTACCTGACCCAACTCGGTCTCTGGGATAAGGCCTTCGACATGTCTCGCAATTTGTCGGGTGGCATGAAGCGTCGCCTGCTGATTGCCCGAGCCATGGTCCACGAGCCCCGCCTGTTGATTCTCGATGAGCCGACCGCTGGCGTTGATATCGAGATTCGCCGATCGATGTGGAAATTCATCGAGGAAATCAACCAGGCCGGCACCACGGTGATCCTGACCACGCACTACCTCGAAGAAGCCGAGAACCTGTGCCGCAATATCGCCATCATCGATCAGGGACAGATCGTCGAGAACACCAGTATTAAGACCTTGCTCAGCAAGCTGGATGTGGAAACCTTCGTTCTGGATCTGCGCGCACCGGTTGAGTCCCTTCCCCAGCTCGACGGGATCGAACTGGTCGAGAGGGACCCGACGACGCTCGAGGCCAGCTTGCCAAAATCGCGCAGCCTCACCGCCTTGTTCAAGGCGCTTGAGGCGCACGGCAACGAAGTCATCTCCATGCGCAACAAGGCCAACCGGCTCGAGGAG
>JBCDLQ010000249.1:0-4628 GCA_039414335.1 Pseudomonadota bacterium
GGCTCGCGAGCGAACGTTCGATCTGGATCTTCAGAACAACGACACGAGTGCACCGGGTCCGGATGGCGTGCTCGACTCTTCGGGCGCCTGGTTCATCAACCTGCCGTCTCTGCTGACCTCTCGTGACAACAATCGTCAGGCGCAGGCTGACTTGAGCATCCTGGCGCTGAACATTCCGCTCATCGATCTGGACGGAGACGGTCTGGGAGACATCGACGGTTCCAATATCAACTTCACTGGTTTGTCGTTGGGTTCGATCAACGGCATTCCTTTCCTGGCCGTCGAGCCCACCGTGAACAACGCGGTGCTTTCAGTTCCGGGCGGTGGTATTGCTCAACTACTCAACGGGTCCATTACCTTCGGTCCGGTCGTTAGAGGCGGACTGGCTGCCGCCGGCATCGAGGCGGGTACCGCAGACTTCGAGCAATTTCTCTTGATTGCCCAATCCGTGCTGGACTCCGCAGACCCGATCAACTGGGGCGCTAACGCATCGCTGACAAATTCCATCCTGCTGCATCAGATGGCTGGCGATACGGTCATCCCGAACGCAGTGCCGGGTGCACCCTTGTCCGGTACTGAGCCCCTGATCGCGATCATGGGCTTGGCGCCGATCACTGAAACCACGGTAGACCCAATGGGTATCCGCGGCGCGACTCGATTCATTCAGGGTAGCCATGGCTCCCTGCTTGATCCGACGGCTTCGCTTGCGGTGACTGCCGAGATGCAAGCCCAGGCCGCCAGCATGGTGGCATCGGGTGGTGCCACGGTGGTCGTGGGCGACACGTCACTGATCCAGACCGACTGACAGGGAGAACTTCAATGAAACGGCTAAACAACAAAACACGTGGTCAAGCCGGCCTGATGCGTCCCTGCCTGCTGGCAAGCGCAATCGGACTGGCGCTGATGGCCAATCCGGCCCAGGCCATCGACTTGAGTCGAGGCGATGTCAGCATCAGCCTGGATACAACGATCAGCTTCGGGTCCGGCATGCGTGTCAGCGACCGCGATGACGATCTGGTGGGTAAGTCACGCTTCAACCCCGTGATCTTCGCCGCGCCGCCGGCTGCTCAGGAAGCTCAGCTAGGGCGCTTCTCGGCCAACTCCGATGATGGCAACCTGAACTTCGATGACGGTGATTTCATCTTCAACGCCGCGCGCGTCACCTCCGAGCTGTCCGTGGACTACAAGAACTACGGCTTCTTCGTTCGCGGCAACTACTTCTACGACTTCACGCTGAATGACAAGGACTTCCTGTCTGAAGGTGCCAAGGATCGCGCCGGTAGTCGGGCACGTCTGCTGGATGCCTTCGCCTACACCGACATCGAAGTCGGTGAGCGACTGCTGTCCCTTCGCCTGGGTCGTCAGGTCGTCAGCTGGGGTGAGTCCACCTTTATTCCCAGCGGTATCAACGTGATCAACCCGGTCGACATCACGGCCCTGCGAACCGCCGGTTCAGAGCTGCGTGATGCCTTCCTGCCGCAAAACATGATCTGGGGCTCGATCGATCTGACCCCGAACCTGTCCGTGGAAGGTCTGGTGCTGATGGAGTGGGATCAGGTCGAGCCGGAGCCGTCAGGCACCTTCTTCTCGACCAACGACTTCGGTACCACCGGCGGCCGATACGCCATGCTGAACTTCGGCCTTGTGCCCCAGCCCATCATCAACCCGGATCTGTTCGATGAGGTCTGTGGCCAGGGCAATTTCGGTGCCAGCGATCGAACTGATCTCTCGCCGGAACTGGTGGCAGTCGGCTGCTCAGCCGCTTTTCCACGCGGCAGTGATATTCGTCCCGACACGAGCGGTCAGTTTGGTCTGGCGTTCCGCTACTTTGCAGATTGGCTGAACGACACGGAGTTTGGTCTCTACTACCTGCGCTACCACAGCCGTTTGCCGCTGCTGTCTGGCGAAGCCGTCCTGAACAGTGACGTGTCGACCGGCGCGGTTCGCGTTGAGTATCCTGAAGACATCGACTTGCTGGGCCTTAGCTTCAACACCACCATTCCCGGTGGTTGGTCGCTGGCTGGTGAGTTGAGCTACCGGGACAATGTGCCGATTCAGATCGATGATGTCGAACTGCTGTTTGCAGGTCTGTCGCCTCTGAACGGGGCAATTCCGAACGAATATGAGCGCTTCCGGTCGCAGCTGGGTCAATACGAGCCTGGTGAGTTCATCCCGGGTTACGAGCGACGTCAGGCTTCGCAGATGCAGTTCACGTTCACCAAGCTGTTTGGGCCGAACAACTTCATTGGCGCTAACCAGATTGCAACGGTGGCTGAATTCGGTGCGACTCACTACTGGGATCTGCCCGGCCAGAACGAACTTCGCTTCGAAGGCCCGGGTACGGATACGGGCGGAGGACCTGATCGATTCAGCGGTGCCGGTCGGAATCCATTGACCAACAATGACGGCTACGCTACGGCTTTCAGCTGGGGCTACCGCATGGTCATTGCGCCGACCTACAACTCGATCTTTGGCACCCCGTGGAACATGACGCCGCGCATTGCGTTTAACCATGATGTCCAGGGCGTCTCGCCGGGACCGGGCGGGAACTTTATCGAAGGTCGCAAGCAGCTCACGCTGGGCGTGAACTTCGACTACCTGTCGACCTGGCGGGTCGGCTTTGGGTACACCAATTTCTTTGGTGCCGGTATCAACAATCTGCTGAGTGACCGCGACTTCGTCTCGGCCTCTGTCAGCTACTCGTTCTAAGGGGAGAACCCGATATGAAATCGATTCAAACCAAAACTCTGCTGACGCTGGCCGCAGCGTTGTTCTTCAGCCTGGCTCTTGTGGCCTGCACGACCACGCCGGACGCGCAGGAAGACGAGGGCATGGCCGAAGCAGAAATGTCATCGGATAGCTTCGAGGCCGAAGCGGCTGAACGTGAGGCTGCGGCCGAACGCGAAGCCGAAGAAGCTCGTATGGCTGCCGAAGCGGAAGCTGAGCGCGCTGCCGCGGAAGCGGCTGCTGCTGAGGCAGAAGCCGAGCGCATGGCCGCAGAGGCGGAAGCGGAAGCCGCTCGTATGGCCGCTGAGGCCGAAGCGGAAGCCGAGCGCATGGCGGCTGAAGCCGCTGCCGCTGCTGAGGCAGAAGCCGAGCGCATGGCCGCTGAGGCCGAGGCCGAAGCTGCTCGCATGGCGGCTGAAGCGGAAGCCGAAGCCGGTCGCATGGCCGCTGAAGCCGAAGCCGAAGCCGCTCGTATGGCGGCCGAAGCCGAAGCTGCTGCTGCCGCCGAAGCTGAGCGCATGGCTGCCGAGGCCGCTGCTGCCGAGGCGGAAGCTGCACGCATGGCCGCTGAAGCTGAAGCTGTCGCTGCTGCTGAAGCCGAGCGCATGGCTGCTGAAGCTGCTGCCGCCGAAGCCGCTGCCGTTGCAGAAGCAGAAGCCGCCGCGGCTGCTCAGGCTGCTGCTGCCGCAGCTGCGCCTGTCGTGCCGACCGATGCTGGCGACTTCATCCTGGCGCGTTCGCCAGAAAATATTGCTCGCCTGGGTAATGACCTGACGCCGATGGGTTCGATCCGCGCTGGTAACGCTGACGGCACGATTCCGGCCTGGACCGGCGGCATTGGTCTCGATGACTGGCCGGCCGGCTACGCGCCGGGTGATCGTCACCTGAATCCGTATCCTGGCGACCAACCGCTGTTCGTCATCACGGGCGAAAACTACCAGGACTATGCAGACCAGCTGTCCGTTGGCCAGATGGCGACGTTTGCCCGCTACCCGGATACGTATCAGATGCGTGTTTATCCGTCCCGTCGGAGTGCAGCGTTTCCGCAGTTCATCTACGACGCATCCATTCGCAACGCGTCGACCGGTCGTCTGATCGCAGAGGGCGAAGGTGTAGCCGATGTCGCTGAAGGCTTCCCCTTCCCGTTGCCACAGAACGCCTACGAGATCATGTGGAACCACAAGCTGAAGTACAAGGGCACCGGTGGTACGCGCTACAACAACCAGGTTGCACCGACCGCCAGCGGCAGCTTCCAGCTGGTCCGCCTGCGTGAGGAACTGCTGGGTCTGTACTATGCAGAAGGGTCTACGATCGAGCAGACGAACAACATCCTGCTGTACTTCTTCCAGGAAGTGGAATCTCCGGCGCGTTTGGCCGGTAACATCCTGCTGGTCCACGAAACCCTGAACCAGCTCGAGCAGCCGCGTCAGGCCTGGATCTACAACCCGGGTCAGCGTCGTGTGCGTCGCGCACCGAACGTTGCTTACGACAACCCGGGTACGGCGTCTGACGGACTCCGCACCAACGACATGACCGATATGTTCAACGGCGCCATGGATCGTTTCACCTGGGAAATCGTGGGTAAGAAGGAGATGTATATTCCCTACAACTCCTACGAGATTCACAGTGGTGACCTGAGCCCTGATGACATTGTTCGCCCGGGCCACCTGAATGCTGACCTGACGCGCTACGAGCTGCACCGCGTCTGGATTGTGGATGCTCGCCTTCGTGAAGGTACGCGCCACATCAACTCGCGTCGCACCTACTACATGGACGAGGACACCTACCAGATCGCTCTGATCGACCATTACGATCAGCGTGGCGAACTGTGGCGTGCGTCTGAATCCCACACGATCAGTTACTACGACGTTCCGACCTACTGGTCATCAATCGAAACCCAC
>JBCDLQ010000250.1:0-4612 GCA_039414335.1 Pseudomonadota bacterium
CAGAAGACGGCGACCTGATTCGACAGCCGGATCTGGCCGCAGTACTGCTTCGCCTCGGCCGCGACGGTCACGCAGGCTTTTACGAGGGCGAAACGGCCCGGCTGCTGGTCGAGGGCGCTCGAGCCGAGGGTGGAATCTGGACACTGGAAGACCTCGCGAATTACCAGATCGTCGAGCGGGAGCCGATCCGCCTCGACTACGAGGGCTACGAACTGATCACGGCACCGCCGCCGTCATCGGGAGGGATCGCCATCGCCCAGATTCTGAATCTGATCGAGCCCTACGATCTTCCCGAAATGGATCAGGTTCAACGGATTCATCTGTTATCGGAAGCCATGCGCCGGGCCTATCGGGACCGGGCCCTGTATCTGGGTGATCCGGACTTTGTCGAGATTCCAACCCGCATGCTGCTGAGCGATGACTATGCGGCTGGTATTCGCACGGGGATTCGTCTTGACCGAGCCACGGCGTCGTCCGGTTTGGCGGGTGACCCTTCGCTGATTCCGGAGAGCAACAACACTACCCACTTCTCCCTGATCGACGCGGAAGGGAACATGGTGTCGGCCACTCTGACCGTGAACCTGCCCTACGGTGCAGCCTTTACACCGCCAGGCACGGGCGTTCTCCTCAACAACGAGATGGATGATTTCTCGGCTGCCGAAGGTGAGCCCAACGCCTATGGCCTGATCGGCTTTGCCGCCAACGCCATCGAAGCGAACAAGCGGATGCTGTCCTCCATGAGCCCGACGATCGTCAAGGGCGAGGATCGAACTGCCATTCTCGGAACTCCTGGCGGTTCAAGGATCATCACCATGGTGTTGCTGGGATTGTTGGACTTCATCGACGGCAACGGCCCGGAATCGTGGGTGAATCTGCCGCGTTTCCACCATCAATATCAGCCCGACCGGATTTCCGTCGAGCCGGACTGGCTAGAAGGGGGGGCGATTGAAGCACTCGAGGCCCTGGGCCATGAGGTCGAAGTACGCGAGCGCCAGTGGGGCAACATGCACGGCGTGATGTGGCTGCACGAGGGTGATGCATTGGAGGCGGCCCACGACCCTCGCTGGACTTCGGGCGGCGCGGAAGTCGGCGCACCAGCGCCCTGAGCGGTAATTCATGGCCAGGCGTTAAGCCCCTCATTTCTTTGGTAAATCCCTCGTTAATCTCTTGGTAAATGTGAACTGGCGCACAGAACCGCCCAGGCACATTCGCTAGAGTCGATCAATCGACACTTCCGGGAGAGACAACAGGTGGACGCTGTGCTCGGTGGGAATTCTGCAGGCCTTCGCGGGGACGGAGACCTGATCTTTGGTGATCGATTCGAAGACACCTCTGGCGGGCCAGAGCAATTTGCCTGGCGCGTACTCGAGCGCCTGACCTATGGCACCCGACCAGAAGATATTCCAGCCTTCATGGCGCTGGGTGCGAACAACGAAGAGCGCCTGCAGGCCTGGCTTGATCAGCAGCTGAACTGGGCCAGTGTCGCCGATTCTGACCTCGACGCGCGCCTGGCAGCGGCCAATTTCTCTACCCTGGACAAGTCGATCACCCAGCTCTGGTCTGATCACGTGATCGGTGGCATGGCGAACTATCCGGAGCGCTATTTCCCCACTTCCGAAACCGATTCGGCTCGCTGGATGAGGGCGGTCTACTCGAATCGTCAGCTCTACGAAATGATGGTCGAGTTCTGGCACGACCACTTCAACGTCACAGGCTGGGATTTCAGCATCGCGCCCGTGTTCGTCCAGCACGATCGTGACGCCATTCGTCCGGAAGCGCTGGGCAACTTCAGGACAATGGTGGAGTCCGTCGCCACCAGCACGGCGATGATGTACTACCTTGACAACCTGTCCAATCGCGCCGGAGGCTATAACGAGAACTGGGCGCGCGAGCTGATGGAGCTGCACACGCTCGGTGTCGACGTCTACTATCCCGGCGCCTCCCATGGTTCGGTCCCGATCGGCAGCGATGGGCTTGCCGTGGGCTACAGCGATGCCGACGTATACGACGTGGCCCGTTGCTTCACGGGGTGGACAATCCGCAATGGGCATTGGCAGTTCCCCGATGATCCGGCCTATGACACCGGCGAGTATTTCTACTACTCCAATTGGCACGAAGGCGGCAGCAAGTTCGTGCTGGGAACCTGGCTGTCGCCGGCGGGTCAGCAAGAGGCCCGTACGGTCATGGATCTGCTGGCACAGCATTCCGCAACGGCTCGGCATCTGGCGACCAAGTTATGCCGACGTTTCGTTGATGACAGTCCGCCGAGTGAATTGATCGATTCTACGGCTGCCGTATTCCAGGCGACCTGGCAGGCACCGGATCAAATCGCCCAGGTCATGCGACACATCCTGAGTTCTGATGCCTTCATGAACGGGCAGGGCAGCAAGGTCCGCCGTCCCTTCGAGATGGTCGCCAATGCCATGCGCAAGCTGGATGCCGAGATCGAGCCTCGCTATTACGATGGCTGGAATCCCTACGATGAATTCTTCAACCGCTTCCATCTGAGCGGCCACGGTTCCTTCCGCTGGCCGGCTCCCAATGGCTATCCGGACACGAAAGAGAGATGGACCTCCGCGTCCGTCATGGGGCAGACCTGGCGCTTGCTGAGCCGCCTGACGGAATTTCGGGATCCAACGGACGGACCGTTCCTGATGAACGTGCAGGACTTGACCCTGGCAGGTCTGCCGAACGCCATTGAGCGGACGGCGGCCAATCTGGTCGATTTCTGGATCGGTCGACTCGTCAATGCACCCGTGCATCCAAGCCGGCGCCAGGAATATATCGATTTCTTGCGTCAGAGCGCCGGGCCTGATGATGTCCTGGATATCACCAGCGGGTTTCCGAACGGCAACTGGTCATCGGGCAATCTCAGCCAGCACTACACGCCCGTTCGCTTACGCGCCATGGTGTCCTTGATCCTGATGTCTCCGGAGGTGTATCAGCGATGATTACCCGTCGGAACTTCATCAAGGCTTGCTGTGCAGCTGCAGCCGCCAGTACTACCGTGCCTGGCATGGCCTATTTCAATCCCCTGGGAACGGGTCGTGGCATCGGCAACGATGTAATCGTCTACCTGTTCCTGCGGGGCGGTATCGATGGTCTCCACCTGGTCGTGCCCTATTCGGGACCTGAGCGCGTCGCCTATGAAGCGATTCGTCATCCAGGGGTGTTCATTCCGGAATCGAATTTGCGTCCGCTAGACGCCCAGGGGCTCTGGGGCCTGCACCCACGTGCCGGGGGCGAAACGGGCGATGGCGTGGGCTCGACGCCGCGCTGGCTGCAGCGCTTGTGGATCCAGAACAGACTGGCGATCATTCAAGGCAGCGGCATGCCGACGGCGCTCTCACGCAGCCATTTCGATGCGCAGGCCTGGATGGACCTGGGCACTCCAGGATCCAAGACGACGCCGACGGGCTGGATCACGCGTTATCTGGGCGCTGCTACGGGGCTGCCACCGGCACAGTTGAGCTCAGTCTTTGGTTTCGCCTCGACCCTGCCGCTTCCGCTGCTGGGATCGAACGATGCCTTCACCGTTTCTCGAGCGGAAGAATTCCGTGTCGACGGCTTCCACTGGTCCTGGGATGACACCGATCCGGGTATTTCCGGTCACCAGGGTGCCCATACGCACCTCGTCGATATCTGGGCGCAGCATTCGGGCTTGCTCGGTGACAAGGGTCGTACGACGGCACAGGCGCTGGCTCAAATGCGCGATATTCCCTTCAGCGAGTATGTGCCGACAGGCGGCGCGCAGTATCCCAGCGACGGACTGGGCATCCAGATGCAGAACCTGGCGCAGCTCATAAAGCAGGACACGGGACTGGTCGCGGCTACGCTGGACTACGGCGGCTGGGACACGCATGACGGGCAGGGCGTTCCCGATCCGGGTAACGCGGGTCATTTCGACCACTACGGCAATCGTCTCGAGGGCCTGTCTCGCGCCGTCGATGCCTTTTACACCGATCTGTCTACGGCTGCCGAAGGCAACCTGATGAACCGCGTGACCGTGGTGATGTTGAGCGAGTTCGGCCGTAAGGTTCGCGGGAACCAGTCGAATGGGACCGATCATGGCTACGGCAACCTGATGATGGCGCTGGGTGGCGCGGTCAACGGCGGCCAGTTCTACGGCAGCTTCCCGGGCCTGGACAAGGCATCCCTATTCGAGAACCAGGATCTGCAGGTCACCACCGACTACCGCCAGGTCATGGCCGAATTGCTGGTGCAGCGTATGGGCTTCTCGTCCGGGGCACTGGATCAGGTCTTTCCTGGCCTCGGCAGCTATCAGCCGCTGGGCATCTTCCAGAGCTGAATGGAGCTTGAATAGAAGCGCCGACGGTGCTTCCATTCGTTCGCAAACAGCGATACAATTGCGCGTTTTGCCAAATCAGCAACCTGGGGCGGGAACTGTTGAACCCGCCGATCATAGTTCTACGGAGAAATCATGGTCAAGATTCGACTCAGCCGCGGCGGTGCCAAGAAGCAGCCGTTCTACCACATCATCGTTACCGACAGCCGCAATCGTCGTGACGGTCGCAACATCGAGCGCATCGGCTTTTTCAACCCGGTGGCTCGTGGTAACGACGAGCGCCTGCGCGTCGATACCGATCGCGTC
>JBCDLQ010000251.1:0-4587 GCA_039414335.1 Pseudomonadota bacterium
CCGCATCCTCGCCGGCCATCATCGCCGCGGTGATCGCCGACATGTTGATCGGCACCGAACCGAACGGCGCCACCGCGAGGCTGAACAGCCCGGTCGTGCGCATCGCCTGCCATCGGTTGACCGGGTATTGGTTGAGTTCGAGAACGGCAAAGCCTTCAATCAAGACTATGCCGTTCCTGAGCTGATTGGATCCGCAGGAACGATTCGAATTGAGTTTCAGGCCAGAAACCTACTGACCTATCAGGTCGACGGCGGTGAGCCAGTCATGATGACTCAATTCTTGTCCGGGGCCACCACTGAGCAATCGTTTGCGCCTGATGTCGGGTACGCGATGCCGAGCCATGAGGAAACAGTCACGATCTACGGCTACGAGTTGGGAGAAGAAGCCGACGCCCCTGTGCCTTGGGTAGTCACCCAGCGCCAGGATTTGGACGGAGACCCCATATTCTGGTGGGGCTTTGGGGGGCAGAGCTCCAGGATAATTTGGGGTTATACGACCGCTGAGACTTCTTCTGCAATTGGTGTGCGCTACTCGATAGGTTTTGTTGACTACCGTGTCGTTCCCAATATTTCTATCAGCGGTAATTTGGACTGTGGCGCTGGCTCGGATTTGGTTGTGCTCTATCCTGATTTGCGACCAGAGGCGCAGAACGAATCCGTAATTTGTGTTGTTGCCATGAATGGGGGCAATCCCGGAAGCATCCCGCGGCTCTACTACTTACCGATCGGTAATAGGGGTGATCGACATTTCACTGGGTTTTCAGAGGATGGTTGGGTCATCGAGGGTCGTCGGCTGTTGTTCGACTAGCCCTTTTGCTGAGCTCTCAGCCGCGCTTTCGTGCGACGTCCTTTTCGCTCCAGCATTGGACGTGCCAGCCGCCCAATTGTCGGGAACAGGTAGGTCAAGGTGGTCAGGTAGCCGCTGAAGCGCGGCATCGGTGCATCACGCCGGCCATCGGTGATCAGCTTGATGATCTCTTCGGCGACCTGCTCGGCGGTCACGATCGGCTGTGAGAAGGTCAGGTCGCTGACCGCATCGATGTCATCCATAATGAAGCCCGTATCGATGGGGCCTGGAGAGACAGCGGCGAAATTGATGCCTGAGTCTTGCATCTCTTCAGCCAGCGCCATGGAGAAGGCCCGCAGGCCGAACTTGCTCGCCGAGTAGCTGGCCGAACCCGGCACTGGCGTGCGCCCGGCCAGGGACGCCACCTGGATGACGGCGGGCAGATCCGACTGGCGCAGGTAAGGCATGGCCAGGCGGGTCAGCTGCATCGGTGCTTTCAGGTTGACGTCGATCATTCGGCCGACGTCTTCGATGGAAACGCCTTCTGTCGCGCCGCGCGCATGGAACCCGGCATTGTTGATCAGGATATCGACGCTGCCGAAGCGCTCTTGGGCGCGCTCAAGCACCTGGGCGAAGGCGTCAATGTCTGTGACGTCCTGAGCCTCAATGGCAATGCGGCCGGGATCACCCAGCGATGCGGCCAGCTGCTCCAGTGCTTCGCGCCCTCGGGCGATCAGTACCAGGTTCGCGCCCTGCTGGAAAAACGCGCGGGAAGTGGCGGCTCCCACGCCCAGGGAGGCGCCGGTGACGATGACGGTCTTGTTCTGCAGTGAGCTCATGGGGCATGCGTCCGAAAATTTGCCTCACTCTACCCGACTGAGGTCGAGGCTCGGTCGCCCGCCTGCAGGGGCCGTTTTTCGATCGCTTCCGATTTCGTCCCAAATTGGTCCGATTTCATTGCCGCTTCACGATTTCTGCTGCTATAATTAAGCGGATTTGCAGGGCGCTTCTCAGGAAGTGCGCTGTTCAGGATTGACTCCCGATCAAGAAGTCACGCGCTTCGTCTTCGAGCCCGATGGTCTGAAGGTGAGGTGGGTAGACCGCGAGTGGTTGAGTGACAGGCAATGAGTAGCGAACAGGCGGCAGCAGAAGCCCTCTTTGCAAAAACCATTGTCTGGCTGCTGAGGGTTCAGGCCTTAATGGCCGGTGCAGCGGCTCTGGTGTTCGCGGTGTTGGGTGGTCCGGAGCAATCTTTGGCGGCCCTGGTGGGCGGAGCGATCGGCATTCTGCTTACGGCAGTGACCGCACTGCGGGTGGGCATCAGCCTGGGGCGAGATCCCCGCGTCATGATCGCGGCTTTTTATCGCGCCATGGCATTCAAATTGGTACTGGCGGCGATTCTGTTTGTCATCGTCGCGAAATGGTTCGCCGGCTATTTTGGGCCGGTTCTGACCGGATACATCGCCACCTTGGTGGCCTATTGGACGGCCATGTGGCGCGTTGCGCACGTGAGCCAGGAAATGACTCAGCAAGACGAGTAAGAGCAAGGGACTTCAAGAAGAATCATGGCTAGCGGCACTCCGTCACCGAGCGAATACGTCAAGCACCACATTACCAACTTGAGCTACGGCGAAGGTTTGTGGACCATTCATGCCGACACCCTGTTCTTTTCCGTGGTGCTCGGTCTGTTCTTCCTGTTTTTCTTCATTATGGCGGCGCGCAAGGCAACCGCTGGTGTACCCGGGAAGTTACAGAACTTCGTCGAGATGATCGTCGATTTCATTGATAACTCGGTCAAGGACAGCTTCCACGGCCCGCGTCAGTTCGTCGCACCGCTGGCGCTGACAATCTTCGTCTGGGTGTTCCTCTGGAACATCATGGACATCATCCCGGTCGACTACCTGCCGCTGCTGTCCTACAAGCTGTTTGGCCTGGAGTACACCCGCGTGGTGCCCTCGGCCGACATCAATGGACCCTTTGGCCTGTCCATCGTGGTCTTCGCGCTGATCCTGATCTATTCGGTCAAGGGCAAGGGCTGGAGCGGCTTTGCCAAGGAACTGCTGTTCCACCCTTTCGGAAAGAGCCCGTTCCTGTGGCCGGCCAATATTCTGCTCAATATCGTTGAGCTGCTCGCCAAGCCCGTATCACTGGCCCTGCGACTGTTCGGCAACCTGTATGCCGCAGAAATGATCTTCATCCTGATTGCCCTGCTGCCCTGGTGGATCCAGTTCGCGCCGGGTGGAGCCTGGGCGGCCTTCCATATTCTGGTCATCCCGCTGCAGGCCTTCATTTTCATGACGCTGACGATCGTGTATCTGTCGCTGGCGTATGAAGAACACTAAGACGTTCCAATGAACGTTCATTTTTAACCGCAACAACCAAGCACAACACTGTTAGGAGACTTCAAGTGGAAACCATTGCTCTGATTCAGGCCAACACCGCCATCGCCGTCGGCATGATCTTCGCATTCGCTGCCCTCGGTACGGGTATCGGCTTCGGCCTGCTCGGTGGCAAGTTCCTGGAAGGCGCCAGCCGCCAGCCTGAACTGGCCGGAATGCTGCAGGTCCGCATGTTCATCATCGCTGGTCTGCTTGACGCCCTGTCGATCATCGGTGTGGCCTTCGCTGCCCTGCTGCTGTTCGCCAACCCGCTGCTGGCCGCTCTCGGCTCCTGATTGCAGCGTAAGCGTCACCGTTCCATCAACATATTGATAGTCAAGGTTTTGCTATGGACTTGAGTCTAGGCACCATCATCGGTCAGGCCGGGACCTTCCTGGTCTTCATTCTGGTCACCATGAAATTCGTCTGGCCCCCGCTGGTCCAGGCCATGGAAGAGCGTCGGCAGAAGATCGCCGAAGGTCTTGCCCAGTCTGAAGAAGCCGAGAAGGCACTGGATGTCGCTCAGGCTGAGGCTGACGATGTGATCCGCGAGGCCCGAAAGAAGGCTGGCGAGATCCTCGAGCAGGCCAGCCAGCGCGGCAATCAGATCGTCGAGCAGGCCAAGCAGGACGCCCTGGGTGAACGTGACCGTCAGGTCGCCGCCGCCGAGGCAGAGATCCGACAGGCCACCAACCAGGCGCGTGAAGCCCTGCGCGAGCGCCTGGCCGAACTGGCCGTGTCCGGCGCGGGTCGTGTCATCGAGAAGGAAATCGATGCCAACGCCCACCGCGACATGCTCGACAAACTGGCAGCGGAACTCTAAGTCATGCTGAACCGAACCACGTTGGCTCGTCCCTATGCACGTGCCGTCTTTCAGGTGGCCCGCGACGCGGGTCAGCTGGGCGAGTGGAGCGACACGATGGCCTTTGCGGCCGAAGTCGCCTCCAGCGACGAGATCCAGCAGTTCAACGGCGACCCCCGGGTCGGTCGTGAACAGCTGTTGGCGTTGATCACCGACCTCGGTGGTGAGCGCTTCACTGATCAGGTCAAGAACTTCCTCAAGGTGCTCATGAACTACGACCGCCTTGACCTGCTGCCGGAAATTGCGGCGCAGTACGAGTTCTATCGCCGCGAGGCGGAAGCCCGACTGCGTGTTGAGGTCTCGTCGGCCTTGCCGATGAGCAAAGAGGAGACGGGCCGTCTGGCCGAGCGCCTCAAGGCACGCTTCGGTCGCGAAATCGACCTCGACGTGGACGTGGATGAATCATTGATCGGCGGTGCCGTGATTCGTGCTGGCGATCAGGTGATCGACGGCTCGGTTCGTGGCCGACTGGAACAACTGGGCCGACAGCTGGCTCGCTAGTCTCGGCCACGGCCTGGGACCCGAATTAAAGTTTAAGGATTGCAAATCATGCAACAGAC
>JBCDLQ010000252.1:0-4583 GCA_039414335.1 Pseudomonadota bacterium
AGGAGTTCCGATCCACCGTCGTGGGCGGGCAACTGTCGTTGCTGCTGGACGAAGGTGTGAATCTCGAAGCCCAGGCGGGCGGTCCTTTTCCCGCCAGTCCGCAGACGGTCTCGGGAGATCTGGGCGTATCGCTCAGCGTGGTCGGTCGCCCCGACGCCGGTGATCGCTTCAGCGTTAACTTCACCCGGGACGGGAACCTGGACAACCGCACCGGCCTCGAGCTGAGCGCGCTCCAGACCGATCCCTTCCTGGGCGAGCCCGGGGCCACGGTGACCCAGGCCTTTGCTTCCGTGGTGCAGTCCATCGGCGCTCAGGCTGGCCAGACAGCGTCGGATCTTGAAGCGGCGAGCGCGCTGCTGGAGCAAAGCGAAGCCCGCCTTGCGGCGATCAGCGGCGTCAACCTGGACGAAGAAGCGGCAAACCTGATCCGCTATGAGCAGGGCTACAACGCTGCGGCGCAGGTGATCTCCGTCGCCCGGGACATTTTCAACACCCTCTTTAACGCGGTGAGCTGAAGATCATGAGAATTTCCAGCAGCCAGATCCAGGCCCAGGGGATTCGTAGCATCACGGACCTGTCGGCGCAGGCGGCCAACACCCAGCAGCAGATTGCTTCCGGTCGCCGAATCCGGACGCCTTCCGATGATCCATCCGGGGCAGCGACGGTGATTCGCCTGAATCAGCAGCTGGCGGCCCGAGAGCGCTACATCGGCAACGCCGATCGAGCGGAGGCGGCACTGCAGCAGGAAGAAAGCGTCCTGACCCGCGTGACCGAGTCCCTGCAGCGCGTCCGCGAACTGACGCTGCAGGCCGGTGACCCGGCATTCGGCGAAGACGAGCGAGCGTTTCTGGGTGCCGAGCTGTCCGTTCGCTTCACCGAGCTCCTCGATCTCGTCAATAGTCGTGATGCTGACGGCAAGTACCTGTTTAGCGGGTATCGCGGTGACGTCGAGCCGTTTCAGTTCGACAACGGTACCGTGCGCTACCAGGGCGACCGCGGGCAGCGAGCGCTTGCAATCTCCGATGCACGGGCGCTACCCATCAGCGACTCCGGTGCCGCGTTGTTCGCCGGGGCAGCCGTCAGCTTTCCAACGATACGGGTTGCCGCCGGCAACACCGGGATCGCCGGCAGCGAAGCCGTGCCTCTCACCGTTGGCGTCAACAACACCGAGAACCTGGGCCAGATCGACGCCAAGCGGATTGAAGTCGCGATCAGCGAGGTCAATGGGCAGACCTTTGTGGACCTGCGCGATGCGGACGATGGCACCAGCATTGGCGATGGCTTTTCGATCCCCTTCGGTCAGAATTTGAGCCTCGATCAGCTCGGGCTGGAGCTGAATTTTGCCGCCGTGCCTCCTGCCGGTAGTACCTATCTGCTGGAGGTCTCGTCGCAGCAGGGACTCTTGACGACCGTCAATCGTGTCGCTCAGGCCATGGTTGGGGGACCAGACCAGGTCTCTCTGACAGAAACCGCATTGCGCGACGTGATCGATCAGACGCTGATCGGAATCGATCGATCCCTCGACAACATCCTCGGCACGCAGGCCACGCTCGGCGCTCGTCTGAATGCCATCGACAGCACCCGGGAATTACACGAAGACGTGATTCTCAAAACCCAGGCGGTTCTGTCGGATACCCGCGATATCGATTTTGCCGAAGCGGTGAGCAACCTGTCCTATCAGTCCTTTGTGCTCGAGGCGGCTCAGCAGAGCTTCATCCGCGTCAGCAGGCTGTCGCTGTTCAACAGCCTGTAAGTCAAGAATTCGACGAACGTCCTGATCACCCGTCTGTCGCCGCGGGATAACGAGAAGTGGTTGGAAAATCTGCCCGCGACCACCCTCTCGACTAAAGTTATCCCCACGCAAGCCGTTAAGCCCTTCTGAACGCATCTGGCGTACTGAGCGCAAGCTCACTCTGGATAGGCAACAACGGAGACACACACCATGCCTCAGGTCATTAACACCAACATCGGTTCTCTGACCGCTCAGCGGAATCTGAACACGACGCAGGCAGAGGGCCTGACCGCGCTGTCTCGCCTGTCCTCTGGTCTGCGGATCAACAGCGCCCGGGACGACGCAGCGGGACTGGCAATCTCTACCCGCTTCACGGCCCAGGTCCGCGGCCTTGGGGTCGCCATTCGAAACGCCAACGACGGAATCTCCCTGGCGCAGACGGCTGAAGGTGCTCTCGGCGCCATGACCGAAAGCCTGCAGCGGATCCGCGAGCTGGCGCTGCAGTCGGCGAACGCTACCAACAGCGACAGTGACCGGCAGGCGCTGAACGCAGAAGCACAGCAGCTCATCAGCGAGCTGTCGCGGGTCAGCGAAGAGACCAACTTCAACGGTCGCAAGCTGCTCGACGGCTCCTTCTCATCCAGCGTGCAGATCGGTACGAACGCCGGTGAAACGGTGGAGTTCGGGATTAACGAAGTGACAGCCGAAAAGCTGGGTGGCGGGATTGGCGCTGGCGTCAGTGCACGTGGCGTGGCCGCAGCACTGGGCAATGGTGACTTGATTATCAACGGTGTTGCGATCGGCCCGTCTGCCGCTGCTGACGACACCTCTTCGGTGGCTGATGCCTCTCAGAGTGCGATCGCCAAATCCGCTGCGATCAACCGCTTCACTGACGAGACGGGTGTCGTCGCGCAGGTCGCCACCAATCGCGTTGGCGGCAGCGCTCAGACGCTCGGCGCAGCTGCGAGCGGAACTCTGACGCTCAACGGTGTCGATATCGACATCGCCGTTGGCGATGCGTCCAACAGCGCCAACCGGGCTGCAGTGGTTCAGGCCATCAACGCTGCATCCGAGCAGACTGGTGTGGTCGCCATCAATTCCGGAAGCGACACCAACGGCGTTGTGCTCGAAGCCGCAGACGGTCGGAACATCACCATCACCGACTCAACCCCTGCGTCCGGCCTGACCGAGGCGAACACAGGCCTGAACTTCACGGCTGGCGCCGGTACCACGGAGACCTTCGTCGGCGGTTACACGTTGTCTTCCCTTGAAGGCGGCGACGTGGTTATCGACGGCGGTGACGGGTCCTCGACCGGTGGCGGGACGCTGTCGAACTCCGGTCTTGCAGCTGGAACCTTCGGTGGCACGAATGCCTCCTTCACGACCGCGGTTCAGACCGGCGCTGCTGCTGGTGCCGCATCGACGGCGGGGCTTGCTGCCGGTGACCTGACGATCAACGGGATCACCATCGGCGCGGCGCGGGCAGAAGATGACTCGGCTTCGGACACGACGTCCAACAGCTCCTCCGCTGCGGCCAGCGGTATCGCCCTGGCAGCGACAATCAATCGCGCATCGGATCAGACCGGCGTTACGGCGCGGGTGAACGAGACAGTGCTGGTTGGCGGCACGACCACGGCTTCGACGGCTGCTGAGACGGCCAACATCACCATTAACGGTGTGGCCATCGCTGCTTTGACATCGACGGCCAACGCGGAAACCAACCGCGGTCTGGCGATCGATGCCATCAACCAGGTGAGCGGCCAGACCGGCGTCACCGCCGAGGATAATGGCAACTCGCTGACGCTGCGCGCCGCTGATGGCCGCAACATCTCGGTACTCGTAGATGATGCAGATACCGCGGACAACTTCGGCCTGGATGCGGACGGCGTGGTCGGTATCGGTGAAGGTGCCACCTACGCGACCGGTGGTGAGACCGTGTTCTCGACAGTCACGCTCGAGTCTGCGGGCAGCATCACCCTCGACGCGGGTACCAACGGCGACGCGGAGGTCAGCTCGAACGGATTCGTTCAGGGGACCTTTGGCGGCACCACGGAAGGCCAGTTCTTAACGGAGCTCGATCTTTCCACAGTAGACGGCGCAACCTCAGCCCTGTCGGCGGTGGATAACGCTCTCGATGCCGTGAACCGGGAGCGAGCCAACCTGGGTGCCATCCAGAATCGCCTGGATTCCACCATCAGCTCTCTGGCCATCAACTCCGAGAACATCTCGGCAGCGCGGTCACGGGTACTGGACGCAGACTTTGCGGTGGAGACGGCTGAGCTGTCGCGAACCCAGGTCCTGCAGCAGGCGGGCGTCTCGATTCTGGCGCAGGCCAACGCCCAGCCCCAGCTGGTTCTGTCACTGCTTCAGTAATGAACGGAGCACGCCTTAACCGGCAGCGAACAGTGCGATCGATTGATCGCGCTGTTCGTTCCTGCGATACCGCTGGTCAGGGATGGCCGGCGGTTTCGCCGTTTCCGGATCGGCAACGGGGCTCGCTGACGGTGGTCAGCATCCCCACTAGCTAAGAGGTTCGCCATGAACGAACTCAATTCTCAGGAAACCACGCGGATCAGCACGACGCTGGGTACGTCCCGGGCTCAGGCGCGATCCGGTCAGGACGCGACGCGCTCGTCCCAGGCGCCGGCGGATTCGGCCCAAAGCGGCAATCCTTTGCCAGGGCGAGGCGAGGCCTTGCCGTCCACGGAGGCATCGGCCCGCGGCGGAGCCGTCGATGAGGCGGTGGTGGCCCTGAATGACTACGTCCAAAGCGTGGAACGGAACATTCGCTTTACGTTTGATGATGATCTTGGCCGATCTATTGTCAGTGTGGTGGACAGCGAAACGGAAC
>JBCDLQ010000253.1:0-4571 GCA_039414335.1 Pseudomonadota bacterium
GCCCTCAAGCAGAGGGCGCAGAGGAGTAAAAGTTACTTGCTCTGCGGTCTCTCGCCCTCCGCGTCTCTGCGTGCAGCTTTTAATCCCGAAACCGTCCGCCAGCAACGCCGGCAACGACATGCGCCCAAGCTTAACGAGACAGGAACCGCTCATAGTCTTCCAGGGCGTCGGCCAAGGCCGCTTCGTAGAATTGCTTGCCGTGCTCGACGCTGGCGCGATGGGGCTCCGAGCCGCAGCGGCCGTCGGGGAAGCTTCGTCGGAAGTCTCGTGCTTCTCGGATGAAGCCATCCGGCGCGCGCACGGGATCCAGGGAGTCATACCGCGCCCTGTCCGGATAGGCATGCCAGGTCAGGGAGATTTCCGAAGGCGTGGCATGATTGCCTTCCGCATCGCCGTAAAGCTTGGCACTCACGGCCTGAACCCGGCGACCCATGAACCAATTCGCCAGCTTCAGATCCAGCCCGCTGTCCTCGCCCCGGTAGCTGGAATCGGCCCAGATCTCAGAAAAAGCCGCGTTGACGGTCGCAATATTGCCGCCGTGTCCGTTCAGGAAATAGAACTTGCTGAAGCCGGCCACTGCCATGGACTGAACCACGTCGCGAACCACCGCCAGCAGGGTCGAGGGCCGCAGGCTGGCTGACCCGGGAAAAGCCAGATGGTGCTGGGCCATACCGTAGCTGATCGTCGGCGCGACGAGCACGCCCGCCTCGCTCATGCCGTTGGCGACGGTCTCGGGGCAGATGGCGTCCGTTCCGATCAGTCCCGTCGGCCCGTGCTGCTCCGTGGAGCCGATGGGAATGACCACGCCCCTTGACTGGGCCAGGTAGGCCTCGATTTCAGGCCAGGTGGCCAGCTGGAGTTTCATGAGTGAAAGTCCTCTTCTGGATTGCGGTCATCAGGCCGTGGTGACCGCTTCGATCTCGACGAGCAGATCGGAGCGACAGATATCACCGCGGAAGGCCGCCAGTTTCGCCTCGGGCCAGGCCTGACGAAAGCGTGTCTCGACCTGAGGCCAGTCGGCCGGATCGCGAACATACACGCGGACCAGGCTTTGATGATTGAAAGCCCGAAGACCGTCATTGCCGGTCTGCTTGGCGCTGTGTTCCAGCAGGGTCTCGATATTGGTCACGATCTCGCCGGCCTGGGCGACCACATCACCGACATGACGGGTTTCATGGCCGACCACACTGGCCGTGCCGGAAATCATCAAGACCGTCTCATTGTCTTGCCCCTGCATTGCCGTCGCTCGGGCGAAAGAGGGACTGCGCGGGCCGTACTGGCGAGGATAGCGGTAAGCACTGAGCTGGCGCGGGTTCTCGATATGCAACGCCGGCGACCGGCCGGCGAGCAGGTAGATTCGAAGGCGCGGTTCCTCCGTTCCAATCGCCGTGCAGGCCGACAGTTCGGACTCGAGCAAGGTCAGCGCATCCAGCGCCTGAGCACGCCCCGCGCAAAAACGGCGGTAGCGCTCGCTGTCGCCCTCCCCTTCGTTGATCCCCGGCATGTAATTCCAGGCCCGGATCAGGTGCGGGAAACCCAGCTCGCGGATACAGCCAATCAACTGGTGATAGGCCTGGTTCACGCGTTCTGATGGATCGGAGTCCGGTGGATCGTCCAGCACCAGGCGGGCAGCCAGCAGATCGCCGATTCTGCGCCAGTGCACTTGACCGGTCTGGCCCTCGCTGCAAGAGCCCTCAGCCTGCCAGAGCTCGCGCGGCAGATCACCACCCAGGCCAGGCAGCCCCAGCGGCCAGCTATTGGCCGCTGAAGGATCGGCAAATTCAAAACGCAGCAATGGCTGACCGGCCGTGGGCGTTGTTGCCACGGACAGACCGGATGCCATTGAAATGACCTTTGCGTTCAAGTGCTGCGCCTTGCTGTCTCGATCGAATTGACCGGCCATTATAAAGAGGCGCGATGAGGACAGGCAGCCGGGGGCCAGATGGCGCTGCACGGGGCGAACGAGCGAATGGGCGTTACGGTTCGCCGCATGACAATCGACACCTGACAGGCCAGGCAGCGACCGCTAGGATGATATCCGCTGTTGATTGATACGGAGGGATCATGAGCCCGAATGCGCTGCACCCGGTTACTGACCGACTGATTCATCTCGACGTGCTCCGGGGCTTTGCCCTGCTGGGCATTTTACTGGTCAACTTCGAATGGTTTCTTCGCCCCCTGCAAGCCATCATGCTGAACAGCGAAGTTGGTCTCGCCGGCGCCGACCAGATCGCCGATGCCTTGGTCACCACCTTTGGCGAAGGCAAGTTCTATCCCCTGTTCTCAATGCTTTTCGGTGCTGGCTTCGCTCTGATGGCAGAGCGGGCCAGCAAACGAGCCGCACCGTTCTGGGGTGTCTATCTGCGGCGGTTGATGATCCTGACCGGTCTGGGCCTGATCCACAGCATCATCATCTGGGGTGGCGACATCCTGCTGGTCTATGCCCTTTCGGCGTTCATCATGATCCTGTTCTTCCGAAACACGCCGATAAAGCGCCTGTGGAAATGGGGCTTGTTCTTCATCAGCGTTCCAGTGCTACTGCTCTGGCTTGGCACACTGAGCATCATGGTCGCTTCCACCCAGCCCGATATCCATGCCGAGATCATGGCCGACTTCGCCGCCGATGAAGCCGCCATGCGCGAGCAGATCGCTCAGGCCAAGGCCATCCACGACACGGGCAGCTTTGTCGACAACATCAAGCTTCGCGTTGACGACACGATCTTCAAGCTCCAGTTCTTCCTGTTCTGGGCAACACCGATCATCGGCTACTTCTTGCTCGGCCGCTGGCTGATCGTCAGTGAGCGACTCGCCCGGCCCGACGAACACGCGATGTTCTTTCGACGGTGGCGATCCCGGGGCTTGCTGCTGGGACTGATCGGTTCCGCCTTGTCGACCTGGATGCTCTGGGATGTCACCTCCAGTGCGCCGACCCTGGATGCAGCCATTGGCACCACGCTGGCGATCTACGGTGGCTTGCTGCTGGCCCTGGGCTATCTGTCCATGATCACGCTGTCGGCGGAGCGGCTGCGGTTTCTCGCACCGGTCGGCCAGATGGCCCTGACCAACTACCTGGCCCAGTCGCTGGTCTGGACCTGGGTGATCTACGGACACGGACTGGGTTTGTGGGGCGAGTTGCCGCGCTGGTCCAGCATTCCGCTGGCCTTCGCCTTCTTCGGAGTACAGGTCGTCGTCAGCCAGTGGTGGATGGCGCGCTATCGTTTCGGCCCCGCCGAGTGGTTATGGCGCACGCTGACCTACGGCGAGCGCCAGCCCATGCTTCGCTGAGACGTTGCAGCATCAAGACGGCGGAGGCTCGTCTCCGCCCTCTTCCGTTTCGGTCTCGTCTGACGCTTCCTCATCATCTTCCAGCGCCCGCTCCAGCAGACCACGCAGCAGCAGTTGGCTCGTGCGTTCGCGTTCCGGTTCTTCCTCGCTGGTACCTTCAGCCGAAGCCTCGTCAGACGACGCTGAGTCAGTCTGACCTTCATCCCCGCTCGGTGTCTCGTCACCATCCTCAACGCGGGGTGCCAAAAGCCGCTCGGTGATCTGTCGACGCAGGGCCGACTCCAGCAAGCTGTTGAAATCGATTGTGACGATGGGCTGGGCCACTGGGCCGGCGATCGCCAGAGGAATCCGACCGCGCGTGGCATCGCGTAACGTGCCCGGCAAGCGCTGGGTCAGTTCCGGCCCCAGATTGAGCTGAAGGCGATAGTCGATTCGATCAGCAGCGAAGTCGACCCGACCCTGGCCCTGCACGCCGAAGTCAGCCGCCGCCAGGTTCAGGTCAGGGAGTTCGAGGACACCATCGACCACTTCGACGCCGGCTTCCAGCGTGTCGAAGTCCGTGCGCCCGCCAAAGGCCTGGCTCACGTTGCTCAGGTTACTGACGGTCAGTTCCTCACTGATCAAGCGGCGCAGGTCGACGCCTTCCAGGGCGCCGTTGGCAATCTCGATGCGGCCCGCGCCGTTCATGCTGGCCAGAATGCTGGGCAAATCCATCCCTGAGAAATCAAGATCCAGCTGCGCATCCGCCAGACCGCTCAGCGGTGCCGCCGCGCCACTGAGTGCGGCCAGCTGATCGATCGCAATACCCGAGAGTTCGGGCTGCACGGTGACCGCCGGTGGCGCCTGGGTAAAATCCACATCGACTCGACCGTTGAAGGCACCGCCGAACAAACGCGCCTGCAGGGGCGCAAGGGCTAGGCGACCCGCTTGCAAACGGGTTTCACTGACAACATCGGTCAGCGTCAGGGCGTCAGAGACCAGCAGCTGATCCAGGTCCAGGCGAAATTCCAGATCAATGGATTCCAATGCGCTGAAGTCCACCTCACGGGAGGAATCGGACTCGGTATCCGGTGCCGCACTCGTTAACGGGCGAAGATCAAGCGTCTCACCCGATACCATCAGATCAGCACGCAGGCGATCAGCCAGGCGCACGCGGCCACTGGCCTGCAGGGTCTGATCATTCAGGCTCAGGCGGGCGTTGGTCAGACCCAGGTCGATATCGTCTCCCAGCACCAGCGTCAGGGGTTCGCTCAATGCCAGCCCCAGGGTCTGACCGCCGGCCTGGA
>JBCDLQ010000254.1:0-4565 GCA_039414335.1 Pseudomonadota bacterium
CAGAATTTTCTGAGCAGACTGCAGACCGAACTCGACCAGATCGACGCGGACGGTCTGTACAAGCGCGAGCGTGCCATCACGACACCGCAGCGTGTCGAGATCAAGACCGGTGCCGGCGATGAGGTCCTGAACTTCTGCGCCAACAACTACCTCGGCCTGGCCGATCATCCCGACGTCATCCAGGCGGCCCGCCAGGCGCTGGACGACTACGGCTTCGGTCTGGCCTCCGTACGATTTATCTGCGGTACGCAGGACTTGCACCAGGCGCTCGAAGCGCGGATCGCAGATTTCTTTGGCAAGGACGATGCGATCCTTTACGCCGCCTGCTTCGATGCCAATGGCGGCCTGTTCGAGCCCCTGCTGGGCCCAGAAGACGCCATCATTTCCGACCAGCTCAATCACGCCTCGATCATCGATGGAATCCGCCTGTGCAAGGCTGAACGCCACCGCTACGCCAATTCGGACATGAATGCCCTGGAAGATTGCCTGAAGGCGACTATGGGCAAGCGGACGCGGATGATTGCCACTGACGGCGTATTCTCCATGGACGGTTACGTCGCCAAGCTCGATGAAATCACGGCGCTAGCCGAGCAGTACAACGCGCTGGTCATGGTCGATGACTGCCATGCGACCGGATTTTTTGGACCCACCGGTCGCGGATCGGCCGAGCATCACGGCGTGATGGACAAGGTGGACATCTTCACCTCCACCCTCGGCAAGGCCATGGGTGGCGGCATGGGTGGCTTCACAACAGCCTCGCGGCCGGTCATCGATATGCTCAGACAGCGATCGCGACCATACCTGTTTTCGAACTCACTGACACCGTCTCTCGTGGCCGCCTCGATGAAGGTCTTCGAGATGATCGCCGCGTCCACCGCGCTGCTGGACCGGGTCAAGAACAACACGGCCTACTTCCGGCAAGCCATGACCGACGCCGGCTTCGATATCAAGGCCGGTCAGCATCCGATCGTGCCAGTGATGCTCTACGACGCACCGCTGGCCCAGCAGATGGCCAACGAACTGCTCAAGGAAGGGATTTACGTCATTGGCTTCTTCTATCCCGTCGTGCCCAAGGGTGAAGCGCGGATTCGGACCCAGATCTCGGCAGCGCACACACGCGAGCACCTGGACCGCGCCGTCGATGCCTTTACGCGAGTAGGTCGCAGACTGGGCGTGATCGCCTAGCGATGCCTCATATCGGCGCCGCAGATTGGATTGTGATCGGGGTCACCCTGGTGGTCTCCCTGCTGAGCGTCGCCATCCACTACGAATCGCTGGCACTGCTGAATCGCTGGGTGATCCGGCAAAGCCGCTCCCTGCGCCCCGACCGTCTCCATCGCATGATCATCCTGATCGTGGTCCTGTCCCTGCTGCTGATCCACGTGGTCGAGATCTGGCTGTTCGGCGTGGCCTACTTCACCCTCCTGCGCTTCGAGACCCTGGGCAGCCTGTCGGGCTACGACAGCTTTGACCTGTTCGATTACATCTACTTCTCGGCCTCGACCTACACCACCGTCGGCTATGGCGATCTGTTTGCCGATGGCCCGATCCGCTTCCTTGCGGGTACCGAATCACTGTTGGGCTTCATGCTAGTGACCTGGTCGGCGTCCTTCACCTATCTGGTCATGGCCAGAATCTGGGGTTCAGGTAGAGATGTCGGCTAAGCCCGATCACTCGGTGATCGAGTGCGAGACCTTCATCATCGGCGCAGGGTTTTCCGGCATCGGCCTGGGAATCCGCTTGCGTCAGCAAGGATCAAAGGACTTCATCATTGCCGAGGCCGCCGGTGGCGTTGGCGGCACCTGGTGGGTCAATCGCTATCCGGGCTGCGCCTGCGACGTGCAATCTCACCTCTACTCCCTGTCCTTCGCCCCGAATCCGGATTGGACCCGCCACTTTCCTCCGCGCGACGAGATTCAGCAGCACATGGCCCGTAGCGTCGAGCGCTTCGAACTGTCGGATCATCTCCGTCTGAACACGGCAGTGACAAAAGCAAGCTGGAACGAAGACGACGCGCGATGGGAGATCGAGGACCAGCACGGACAGCACTATCGCGCCCGCCTCCTCATCAGTGCGATTGGCGGTCTGTCGCGACCCAATATCCCGCCGCTGCCCGGTCTGGACGCCTTCAAGGGCAAGATCTTCCACTCGCAGCAATGGCTGGATGACCTGGCCCTCGAAGGCCAGCGCGTGGCCGTGATCGGCGGTGGCGCTTCAGCGATTCAGTTCGTGCCCAAAATTGCCCCACAAGTCAAACAGCTCGATTTCTATCAGCGCACGCCACAGTGGATCCTGCCAAAACCGGATCGGCCCATCGCGGTCTGGAAACGGCGGCTGTTTCGGTGGTTCCCACCCCTGAGACTGCTGCGTCGCTTCAGCTACTACCTGTTGCTCGAATCGCGCCTGCCGGCCTTCAACTGGTCATCAAAGCTGACCTGGCTGCACCGACGCAAGGCCCTGCGCCACCTCGCTCGGCAAATCGAGAGCCCTGAGCTACGCCAACAGCTCACACCCCACTACGACATGGGCTGCAAGCGGGTCCTGATGAGCAATGACTTTTACCCGGCCCTGAACCGAAGCAATGTCAGTGTGATCGACGGTTCGATCCAATCGGTTCAGGAAGATGGCGTCACCGGCTCGGACGGCATTCCAAGACCGGCAGACATCCTGATCCTGGCCACGGGATTCCAGGCAACCTGCCCGATCCCGGAAGACCTGATCATCGGCCGGGACGGACAGGATCTGGCCGCAGTTTGGACCTCGGGGCCAACGGCCTACAAGGGCAGCGCGATCGCCGGCTTCCCCAATTTCTTCACCCTGCTCGGGCCGAACACGGCATTGGGACACAATTCCGTCCTGCTGATGATCGAAGCCCAGATCAACTACGTACTCGGCGCACTCAAGGCGCTTCGTTCTGGACGTCGGACACTGACCGTTCGCGACAGCCGTCAGGCCGAATGGAATCAGCAGCTCGACACGGTTCTGCAGCGTTCGGTCTGGTCTCGCGGTGGTTGTGCCAGTTGGTACCTGCACCCCGTCAGCGGTCGGAACACCACACTCTGGCCTGACTTCACCTTTCGCTTCAGACGACGAACTGCGCACTTCGACGAAGACGCTTACGACTGAAACTGATCTTGAAGCGCCGCTGTCGAGCGTCTATGCTGGAAAAAAACCAATAAAACCTGTCTAGCAAGGGGAATCGAGCGGCTCGAATCATGTGCGCTTCACCTGTCAATGCAGCGGGTCAGACCGACTCGTTCATCGACCCCGACGCTCGACTCATCGAGCGTCACCGCCAGCTAATGACCCACACACCCTGGATCGCCATCATTACCCTGTCGGTGCTCATCGCGGCTGGCGGTGCCACAGGATGGTGGGTTGCGACGCAGCTCCAGGGCAGCCAGACCGAAGAAACGATTCAGCAATCGACCCGTCGTGTCCTCGATCGACTCGATGACATCATCTACGAGGCACGGCTGGCTTTTGGCGCCATCAATGATCTGGGCAACGTCCATTGCTCGGAAGCCCAACTCCGAGACATGCGAACGCAACTCTTCGAAGCGCGCTATCTGCGCGACATCGGTGGCGTTAGAGGGTTCTCGCTGTACTGCAGTACCGCGCTGGGTGTACTCGATCAGCCTTATCACAGCTCGCCACCCCCCATTCGCCTTCCCAACGGCACGGGCATCCGCACAGATCGCGCCGTCCTGGCATCGCAGCGCTTACGCACCGTTGTCGTCGAGTTCGGCAGCTTCAACGCGCTGGTCGACTCCCGCCAGGTCATCGACCTGGTCACCGGTCTGGAACAGGCCCACATCGAACTGGCCGTCGACAACACGCAGCAGCGGGACTGGCACCCCTACTCGCTGCTGACGCAACCGTCCAATGAAGAGCCCTCCAGACGTCTGCAGGAGCGGGTGCAGTGCAGCGAAACGACCGATCTTTGTGTTCGGATACGGCTGGGTGAGGATGGCGCCGCTGCCATGGACGCCAGGACGGCCGTGATCAGTGGTCTTGGCGCCACCCTGGGCGCCAGTCTGTTCCTGATCGCCTCCGGCGTGCGCCGTCAGCGAAACACGCCTGATCGCGCCCTGGCACGAGCCATCCGCGACCACCGGATTCGGCCTTACTATCAGCCTATCGTCCAGCTTCCCAGCGGAAGCCTGGCCGGATTTGAGGCCCTGGCCCGCTGGATCGACGAGCACGGTCAGACCGTACCGACCGAACAGTTCATTGCCTTGGCAGAGCGCAATGGCATGATTGGCGACATCAGCGCCTTGATGATTCAGTCCATAGGCGAAGACATCGGAGACTGGCTCGCAGTCAATGAAGAGCTGAAGCTGACCTTGAACGTCTCACCGGAAGAATTCTGCGACCCCGGACTGATCCGGCAGATCGAAGAACACTTGCTTGAACGCGGAATTGCGCCTGAACAGATCGTCATCGAGATCACCGAACGGACCATGCTCGAAACTGAGGCGGCCCGCGACATCATCGAACGCATGACGAAAATGGGTCTGAGTATCTATGCCGACGATTTCGGCGTTGGCTACTGCGGCCTCGCC
>JBCDLQ010000255.1:0-4564 GCA_039414335.1 Pseudomonadota bacterium
AAACCGAGAACGAAGAGAATCATCAGGATTCTGTCGACCTCGAGAATCTTGAGGTACGCGCTCTGCCCTTCAGCCAGTCCGCGCTGGAATCGGCCAAGCCCATCCAGGTTCTGGCCGGCGAAGCTCTGGATGATCGTCGTGGCCTGACCATCGGTGAAACGCTGGCTAATGAGCCGGGCGTTCACTCCAACTGGTATGGCCCCGGCGCCGGGCGTCCGGTGATTCGTGGTCTAGGCGGTCCTCGCGTTGCCATTCTGGAGGACGGGCTGGCTGTTGGCGATGCCTCCGCGCCCAGTGATGATCACGCCATTGCCTACGAGCCACTGCTGGTCGATCAGATCGAAATCCTGCGTGGTCCGGCCACCCTGCTGTACGGAACGGGCGCTTCCGGCGGTGTGGTCAACCTGATTGATAACCGTATTGCTGAATCACTGCCAGACTCACCGTTCACGGGCCGCTATGAGGTCCGCGGTGACACGGTCGCCGACGAGCGTTCCGGCGTGTTTCGACTGAACGGCGCGGCAGGCAATCTGGCCTGGCACGTTGATGGCGCCTGGCGCGATGCGGACGACTACGAAATTCCCGGCATGGCCGAGCGTCACGATGATGATCATGATGAGGATCACGATGACGAGCACGGTGATGAGGAAGAAGGCATCGTCGGCAACAGCTTCGTCGAGAGTCAGTCCGGCACGATCGGCCTGAGCTACGTCGGCGAGCGCGGCTTCATCGGCGCCTCTTTCCACAGCTTTGAAACCGAGTACGGCATTCCCGCGCCGCACAGTCATGGCGAAGAAGAAGACCACGACCATGAAGGCGAAGAAGAGCACGGTGAAGAAGAGGAAGAATTTGCCTTCATCGATATGGAGCAGGAACGCTTCGATATCAGTGGCGGCCTGGAAAACCCCTTCCCCGGCCTCACGAATGCCTCTTTCCGCTTCGGCATCAACGATTACATCCACCAGGAAATCGAGATGGAAGGCGGAGACCACGGCGGAGAAGAGGGTGAAGAGGAAGAAGAAGTTCCGACCACCTTCGACGTCGAAAACACGCAGTTCCGCCTAGAGCTGGAAAACGAAGCAATCTTCGGTTTCACCGGCGCGATCGGCGTCCAGTACAACGATGAAGACTTCCAAGCGATCGGTGAAGAAGCTTTCATACCGCCTTCGCAAAGCGAAAGCCTGGCGCTTTTCTTCCTGCAGGAGCGCGAATTCGGTGACGTCACCCTGAGCATCGGCGGCCGTGTCGAGAGCTTTGAGGTCGACGCCGATCTGAGCGGCATGGAAGAAGACCATGATGATGATCACGGCGACGATGATCATGATCATGAAGGGCTACCGGACGTGGACTTCGATACGGATAACCGCGATTTCACCAACTACTCCTTTGGTGTCGGTGCCCTGTGGCAGATCGATAACTTGTGGCAGGGTTCCATCGACATCTCCCGCACACAGCGTGCACCGCTGGCGTCTGAGCTGTTTGCCAACGGTGAGCACTTGGCGACCTTCAGCTTCGACATCGGAGATGCCAATCTGGACCGTGAAACGACCCTCTCCTGGGACCTCGGCCTGCATCGCCACAGCGAGAACTTCGATTTCGCAGTCAACCTGTTCTACAAACAGATCGATGATTTCATCTACCTGGCCGAAACGGGCTTGGAAGTCGAAGGTCTGGACGTTCGCGTAACCCGTCAGGAAGACGCAGACATTTACGGTCTGGAAACGCAGGCGACCTGGCAGATTCACGACACCTCATTCGGTGACTTCGACCTGACCGCTGCCTATGACTATGTCCGCGGCGAACTGGACGACAGTGGCGACATCCCGCGCATCTCTCCCCAGCGTCTGTCAGCGGGCATTGCCTGGTACCAGGGATCGTGGCGTGCCGGTTTGGACTGGCAGCGCGTGTTCCGTCAGGACGATGTGGGTGAGTTCGAGTCGGAAACCGCCGGTTACAACCTGGTCAATGCGCGCCTGGCCTACAGCTTCAATCTGGGCCAGATGCCAATGGAAGCCTTCGTCTCAGGCCACAACCTGGGCGACAACGAAGCGCGGGTTCACACCTCCTACCTGGTTGACTTCGCCCCGCTGCCGGGCCGCAACTGGCGCTTCGGCCTGCGCGGCGAGTTCTGATCAGCACGCTCTGATCAACCCGGGTTGATCAACATTTGGCTCTCCGGCACGTCGGGGCCGACATCCGCAGGGTGTCGGCCCCGTTTCGTTTGACAGGGCTCCGGGTGCTCGCTAGTCTTAGTCGATCAACGTACGATCAATATCGTGCTTTCGGCCCGACCAGGAGCGCCACCTTGAACAGTCTGCCCGCACCCACCCCGTCTGAACTTCGGATTCTGAAAACCCTATGGAACGATGGTCCTTCGACCGTGCGCGAAGTCCACGAACGAATCGCCAGCGAACAGGGCCTGAGTTACACGACGACGCTCAAACAGATGCAGATCCTCCACGCCAAGGGCCTGGTCGAACGCGACGACTCCCAGCGTGCCCACGTGTTCAAGGCCGTCACCGCTGAAGATGAAACACAGCGCGTGATGCTGGATGACTTCATGACCCGGGTCTATGAAGGGTCTGCTTCGACGCTGGTCATGCAGGCGCTTGGCCTGTCGCGAGCGGCCAGTCCGGAAGAGCTGGCGGAAATCGATGGATTGATCCAACGTCTGCGCCAAAGCGAAGGCCAGACCACAGAACCGAGCAAGGAATCCTGAGTCATGGCGTGGCTGGACGTTGCATTGATTGAACAGCTGGGGATGACCCTGCTGCATTTTCTTTGGCAGGGACTGCTGATCGGCGCATTGTATTGGCTGACGCTGATCATCGTTCGCCCGGCCAGCGCGAAAGCGCGCTACAACCTGGCCGTCGCGACGCTGATGACCCTGGGATCGACACCGATTCTCACCTTTCTGTATCTGGGAAGTGCGGGAGCCGGGGCCGCCACAGGCCTGGCGAGCGAAAGCACCGCAGTCATGCAGCTCGTGGTCAGCGCCTCCGAGCCCATCAAGGCGTCCAGTCTCCTGGCCTGGACCGTTGCCGGCTGGTTGGCTGGCGTCCTGATGCTCTCGGTCCGGCTGATTCTGGGCTGGCACTACATCATCAAGCTGCGTCGTTCCGCTCGGCGACAGGCGCTGGCGCACCTCTCACCCTTGCTCGATCAGCTGCGCCACAGCATGGCGATTCAGAAATCAGTGGTCCTTGCGGTCTCGGACCGCGTTCGCTCGCCCGTAGTCGTTGGGTGGCTGAAGCCGCTGATCCTGTTTCCTCCAGCCCTGATTAGCCGGCTCTCGCCGGCCCAGGTCGAGATGATCCTGGCCCATGAGCTGGCCCATATCCGGCGTCACGATCACCTGATCAATCTGGTCCAGACCGTGATCGAAACGCTGCTGTTCTACCACCCGGTAGTCGCACTGGTCTCACGGCGAATCCGAGTCGAGCGCGAGAACGCTTGCGATGATCTGGCCGTCAGTTCAACTGGCAACCGTCTGGCCTATGTCGAGATGCTCGCGGCACTCGAGCACCTGCGCCAGCCCGGCCCTCGTCTGGCCCTAGGCATGCAGGATGGTCAGATTGTCGGGCGCATTCGTCGTCTCGTCGAGCGTGCCCGTCCGCGTCGCCAGCTCGGCGTGACCCTGCCGGCGCTGCTGGGCCTGCTCCTGACGGCCAGCGCGGTCGGCGTGCAGATGATGCCGGCTCCTGAAGGGGAGCTGACGGCGCCGGAAGCGGCGATCGAGCCGGTGACCAGCGGTGAGCAACCGACGATCGAAGCCGTTGCCCTCGAACAGCCTGCTTCCCAGACAGCAATCGAACCCATCATCGAAACGGCACCGCAATCCATCGTCACGGAAGCTAGTGCCGAAGCTGTACTTCCAGAACCCGAGCAATCGAGTCAGATTTCAGCCACCGAATCGACGAGCCGGACTCCTGATGATTCAGTCTCTGTCGTTCCGGTCATCGACAGCGTGCAGGAAACGCCAACTCGGCCGTCTGAGTCGTTGATCGAAACCCCGGACGAGGACAGACCCGCGCCAACGGCTGTTGACCCAGCACCGTTAGCCCAGACCGCCAGCAATGATCCAGCCGACGAGGCGGTCGAGACACCGAGCACCCCGTCGTCACTGATGCTGGACAGCGAGCCAGCATTGGAAGTGGCACTGCGCCCCGAAGTCCCGCCTGCAATTGACACCTCCGAGCCCCTTCCTCCGGTGGATCTGGAGCCGCCCGTACTGACCGGTGGCGAGCTGCTTCGTCGCGTCGAACCGAACTTCCCGCGGAACGCCAAGCGTCGCGGCATCAACGGCCTCGTCGAAGTTGAGTTCACGGTGGATCAACGCGGCCAGGTTCAACGCATCAACGTAATCCAGGAGCGTCCCGTCGGCTGGGATTTCGGTGAATCGGCGCAAGAGGCCATCGCGCAGTGGCGCTTCGAACCGCATCGCCTCGGAGACGAGGCCGTCGAGCAACAATTGCGCGTGGAAATCGACTTCGACCTGGCCGACGTCTGCGGCATTCGCACCGGTTCCCGACTGCCGCGCTGCTGAACCCCAGACCCCGTGCCC
>JBCDLQ010000256.1:0-4555 GCA_039414335.1 Pseudomonadota bacterium
ACCGTGGAATTGGTGGAGTACGGTCCGGCGATGCAGAACGAGGACTATCGTCAGGTCAACCCCATGAGCAAGGTGCCGGCCGTCGTTCACCACGGATCTATCGTCACCGAGTGCGCAGCGATCTGTGCCTATCTGGCCGACGCTTTTCCAGCCGCCGGCCTGGCACCCCCGATCGACCAGCGCGCTGACTACTATCGCTGGCTGTTCTTCGCGGCTGGCCCGCTGGAAGCGGCCATCGTCAATCAAGCCCTGGGCGTAGAACTCAGTCCGGAGCAGCAGGGCTTTGTCGGCTATGGAAGTCTGGAACGCGTCCTCGATACGCTCGAATCAGCGCTGCGCGGGCGCGATCATATCGCCGGCGAGCAATTCAGTGCGGCCGACGTCTACGTCGGTTCTCAGATCGGTTTTGGATTGCAGTTCAATACGATCGAGGCCCGTCCGGCCTTCGTCAGTTATTGGGAGAGCCTCTCGGGGCGGGCGGCCTATCAACGGGGCAACACGCTGGATGGCGAGCTGGCAGCTTCGACGCCCTGAATCGGTGCGCTCAGGCGAACGGCCGGGCTTCAGGGGGAAGATACAGCCGCCCCTGTCCCCTAAGGCTGGGCCAGCGCCTCGCGCCAGAAGGTCGTCGTGATACGGTTGAGCGCTCGGGACTCGGCATTGAGCAGCACGACCAGACCCAATTGCCTCGTCCGGGAATAGGCCACCTCCGCCACGAAACCTCGTACCCAACCGCTGTGCAGGAACAAGGTGTCCTGACCAACCTGATAGATCCGCCAGCCCAGACCATAGTGCGCATCGCTGAGCAGGTCTCGCCAGGCCCTGCGCCGCAGCTCTCTTGCCGTTCTGACGCGTGCCTCAGTCACGGCTTCGATCTGCGCATCAGCGATCACATCTGGCCGGTGACCGAGCTGGGCAATCAACCATTGAGCAAGATCACGCGCGCTGGCGTTGATGCCGGCAGCAGGCGCAACCCGGTAGTAATTCTCATTGGTCGTGGCCGGTATCCAGGGAAGACGCCGGGAGACTCGAACGTGGGCCACTGCACGATTCTCTGCGGCTCGAAAAGCGGCCAGGCCTGTCGAGCTGTCGTGCATGTTCAGGGGATTGAATATCCGCTCGGCCAACAGCTCGTCATAGTCGGTCTGGGTGCTTGCCTCGATGGCGGGTTGGATCAGGGCGAACAGAACGTTCTGATAGGTATAGCAGCGGCCCGGCTGACACAGGGACTCGACACGAGCAAACTGCGGCAGAATTCGCTCCAGGCTCTGGTTGGCGTTGAGCAGGTTGTCGTAAGCGTTGGGCACGATACCCGCAGACTGGCCCAACAGATGCTGGATCTCGAGGGCTTCGGCGTGAGCTGTATCGGCCAGCGTGAACTCCGGGACATGCTCGCGGATTGGCTGGTCCCAGCTAAGCGCGCCTTCGTCTACCAGCAGCGCGGTCAGGTGCGCCGCGAAGGGCTTGGAGACCGATGCAATCCTGAACACGGTCTCAGGCGTGACCGCTGAAGCCGTGCCGATCGTTCGCACACCGTGACCCGCAGCCTGGACGACCTGATCACCGCGAACGATCGCATAGGCCCCACCGGGAACGCCGTCTTCCTGCAGCAGTGCCTCGAAGCGCTGATCAAAGCGGTTGAGATCGATCGCCTGACACGGCCCGGCGACGAGCAGGGCTGCCAGCAGGAGGGCAACACGGGCAAGGCGATCTTTACGTGAGAACATGGACAAACCAAATCACGAATGGACTGACGGCTCTGCTGACCCGCAGGGGTCAGACCTGCAAAGAACTGCTTCTAGACCAACACGCGCCGCCGCAACATGGCCTGACTGTAGACCACCAACAGCACGCTGATCACAGCGATCACGACAGAAAGAATGACACTGGCCTGACCCATGATTTCAGCGCCATTGGCCATGCCGAAGTTATGAATTGAAGTCACGATCATGGAGATGACTGAAACCACGAAGAGGGAAACAGCGAAGCGGCTGCGAAACAGCAGCGCCAGCGAACCGGCGACGGCAGACCAGACAGCCAGCGCCCAGAACGTATGGACCCAGATCGGGAACCCGTAGAAGAAGTCCAGTTGCACGGCTGTGAACTGCGCCATATAGCTCTCTAGCTGTAATTGAGTGGCCACAAAGTCGAACGCACCGACTGCGTTCCAGAGCAAAGACAGAATGCCCACGACCCAGAGATGCCAGGGTGTCGGCGCACGATCAATGAAGATTCGGGATTTTCCGGCCATGGGTCAACTCGTCCTCTGGATCTGTTGTTGTCACGGTAACCGCCAGCCCCGGCCAAAGATGACCCAGCAAGGAAGGATTTGCAAGTTGCTGCTCGACAGCACGTTCCTTCATTGACGGCAACAGCGCATACTATCGAGACTTGGAATGGATGGAACTGGAGTCATCATGTCGATAACGATCTCACGCTACAGCTGCGCACTGGGCCTGCTGTTAATCCCCTTGATCGCCTGCTCATCTCCTGACGATGTCATGATGCGCGCCATTGCCGGTCAGGGCGAAGAGCCCGTCGGATCGCACGTGAACTATTTCCCCGACGACCCGGCTGTTCGTGGCTACCTGGCGCTGCCCGAAGGCGAAGGCCCCTTTCCGGCCGTCATTCTGATTCATGAATGGAACGGCCTGGTCGACCGCATTCGTCAGACGGCCGATGCCTTTGCAGCCCACGGTTATCTTGCGCTGGCCGCCGATCTCTACTCGGGTCGCACGGGCTCAAATCGCGAGGAGAACATGGCGCTCGTTCGCGAAGTGCGCGCTGACGAAGCCACCATGATTGCCAACCTCAACGCAGCGGTCGCCTGGTTGGAAACCCATACGCCGAGTACGGGCAAGGTCGCAACGATTGGCTGGTGCTTCGGCGGCGGCATCGCCCTGTCCTATGCGCTGGGGGGTGAGCAGCATGAAGGCACGGCCATCTTCTACGGCTCGCTGCTCGATGACCCGGAACAGATGGCGCATGTCCATCACGAGATCTACGGCACCTTTGCCGAAAACGATCGGGGCATCCCCGTCGAGGCAGTAGATGCCTTTGTCGAGGCCATGCGTGCAGCGGGCATCGATAACGATGTTCATGTCTATGACGACGTCGCCCATGGCTTTTGGTTGCACACGGAGCGCGATCCGGACAACAATCGCCCGGCCGCCGCCCATGCCTGGGAACGGCTGCGAGCCTATCTGAACCGGACGATCGATGGTCCCCATCCCGCCCACTCGGAGTCATCACATGACCACCACTGAATCGACTACTCATCAGCCAGGACTGCTGGTCTCGGGCCTGGCACTGGCCATCTTCTTTGCGCTTAGCTTTGCCGCCGCATCGATGAGCTATTTCTTCGGCCCCGACGCGTGGTATGAGGCCTTAAACCGACCCGCTTTCGCGCCGCCCAACTGGCTGTTTGGGCCCGTTTGGACCGTGCTCTATATCGGTATGTCGGTAGCCGCATGGCTCGTCTGGCGACGCGTCGGGTGGCGCTCCAGCCTGATCGGAGTCTGGTTGATTCAGGTCGCCCTGAACATGCTGTGGACCCCCCTGTTCTTCGGATTACACTGGATGGGGGTGGCCTTGGCGGAGATGGGATTGATGTGGGCTGCAATCGCACTTTGCGTGATGCGCTTCCGCCCGATCTCCGCAACCGCGTCCTGGCTAATGGTCCCTTATCTGGCTTGGGTCACCTTCGCCTTCGTCCTGAACATGGCTTACTGGTGGTTGAACTGAGTACCAAGAGATTCGCGGGACTCGCCGTTGATTGATCGATCAAGGCGTGAGCGCAGCTCTATCAAGGTCACCAATAGCGCCGGCAGAAAGGTCAGCGTCACCAGAGTCGCGAACAGCAAGCCCGCAAGCACCACCACGCCGACACCGCGATAGAGCTCGGTCCCTTCACCGGGGATGAAGACCAGTGGCGCCAGACCGAACAGTGTCGTGATCATGGACATCATGATCGGTCGCAGGCGGGTCGCCACGGCTTCGGTCACCGCTTCGACCGCATCGTTGACGCCGTCGCGCAGGGCGACCAGGGTTCGATCGACGATCAGGATCGGGTTGTTGACGACCACACCCAGCAGAACCAAAAAACCCAACATCGTGATCATGTCGAAGGGCTGACTGACGGCGGGGAGCCCGACCGTGGGCAGCAGGCCGCCTATCGCGTTGAGCAAGGCCAGGCCTCCGATGCCGCCGGCGATCCCGAGGGGTACCGCCGTCATGATCACGAAGGGCCAGCCCCAGTGGCCGAAGATGGCCACCAGCACCAGAATGCAGAGAATGATGGCAACGACATAATTGCCCGCCAGGGCTGCCCGGGTTTCCATGAGCTGATCGCTGGCACCGGAGATGTCCAGGCTCATACCCGGCACCAGATGGCCTTCGTCGCGCAGCCACTGCACGACCTCGGTCTGGACTTGCTCGAGCGCCGTTTCCAACGCCACGGATCGCGGCGGAATGATATTCAGGGTCACGGTCCGCCGGCCATTCATGCGTCGGATCGCGTCCGTATCCACCGTTTCGATGACTTCGGCCAGGCTGC
>JBCDLQ010000257.1:0-4534 GCA_039414335.1 Pseudomonadota bacterium
AGAGTCGTTTGAAAACAGAGCGGAGAAGGTGATCTGGCTTGAGTCGTTCTTGAACACAGGCCGGCAACGGCACGCTCTACTCGCTGCCGGTCCAGGCCAAACTCAAACTCATAGGTTGGTTCCGGCAGGTCGCAGTGCCCTCCGGACCACTGAAGCACTCGACAACTGTTTCCAAGCCAGTCTTGCGTCGCAGTCGGTGCCAGCAGTCGAGACCGGATGTCGTATGCCCGCTCGGCTGACGTCCGCGCAGCGTCGGTGCGTCCCAGAGCCAACAGGGCCATGGCGCGGCCCATCAACATTTCGGCGAGCCGGGGATGGTCGAAACGCTGGATGGCTTCGATACGAGCAATGGCCTGGTCAAAGTCGGTCAGGGCGGCCGTGGGTTCACCCTGCGCAAGAGCAATCCATGCTCGATCGGATCGGGCGAAAGCCAATAGGTGGCTCGACTCGCTGAAGAAGCGTTCGTAATCGCTCACCATGCGTTCGATCAGGGCTTCGGCTTGCTCGAGTTCGCCTTGGCCGAGGGCAGCCAGCGCGCGCCAGTTTCGCGTCCACAGCAGCCCGTCCCAATCGCTTTCGCGTAAGCCACGCCGAACGACATCGGACTGATCCAGCAAACGCGTTGCCTGATCCCAATCACCCATGTGCATCAGGGTGATGGCCCGGTGATCCAGGGTGGCCGAGTGATAGGCATCGCGCTCAAGGCCCATCGCACGTTCGGATTCGATGACGCCTCTGAGCGTTTCATCGGCCGCAGTGAGAAAGCCTTGATCGCGCAGAAGCATGCCTTGGAGCCGCTCGCTCCAGTTGCCGTACCAATCGCGCTGTCGGGCGGCTTCGACCAGAGTGACCGAGGTGTCATAGTCACCGCGACTATGAACGAGGTCTGCCAGGATGAGCTCGCCGAGCGTTACCAGCTCACTGTTTGGGCCGTGGTGCTCCTTACGCTCGGCCAACAGTTGACGCATCAAAGCTTCTGATTGCGCGTAGTCGCCATCCCAGATACCGATCGTGGCGAGCCCAGAGCGAGCCCGATCCCTCGCCTCGGGCAGGTCATGTTGGTTGGCCAGAAACAGAGCCCGCTCATGCCGTTCACGCGCCATCACCAACTCCGTGCGGGCTCTGTGCAGTTCACCGAGCACGTTGAGCACGCGAGCTTGGGCCTGCGGCTGATCTCGAAGATCCTGATCGAGCCGCGCGGCGGCCTCTTTGAGCGCCTCACGAGAGAGTCGCTCGGCGCTCTGATTCAAGTAGGGATTCGCGCTGATCAGCAGTTGCTCCAGATAGGTCAGAACGGCTTCGTTGGTGGCATGTCCTTCGGCGAGACGCTGGGCCTGATCGTATTGATGCAGACCAGCAGCGCTGGCCAGCAACAGCAGCACGCCAGCCAGGCTCCAGGCCGGCCATTGACGGCGCAGGAGAGCGCCGAAGCGATAGGCAGCGCTGCGGCTGTACGCGTTGACTGGCCGGCGCTGAAGCAGGGCGTTCAGATCGTCGGCGAGGCGATCGGCACCCAGGTAGCGCCGCGCGGGATCGGGCTGACAAGCTCGGTTGATGATCGCCGTCAGTTCCCGATAGATCAGGCGGTCGCTGCCGGCCACATCCTCGGTCAATTCGCGCAGCAGCAGGCCGAGCTGGTAGATGTCGGACGCGGGCGAAGGGGTCTGGCCCGAGCGCTGTTCCGGGCTGGCGTATTCTGGCGTCAGGGCATGCCAGCGCGGATCATCCTGCGAAATGCGCGCCTGGTGATCGAGGAGTTGTCCAATCCCGAAATCCAGCAGCTTGATCTGCCCCGAGTCGTTGACGAGCAAATGGGCCGGCTTCAGATCACCATGAACAACGAGCTGTCGATGGGCCAATGCGACGGCACGCACCACGGGTACGAACAGCCGGATTCGATCCATCAGGTCCAGCTTCTCCCGATCGCAGTGGTGGGTGATGGTTCGGCCTTGAACGTATTCCATCGCCAGCCACGGTCGGTCGTCGTCGCTGACGCCGCCATCAAAAAGGCGGGCGATTCGGACGTCGTCCATGGCGGCGAGAATCTGTCGTTCCTGGCGCACGAGCCGGTCAGTGGCCTCTCCCTTCAAACCGGGCCACAGCAGCTTCAGGGCAGCGGTCTGTTCGAAGGCGCCATCTGCCCGCTCAGCCAGATAGACCTCCGCCATGCCGCCCTCGCCGATCCGCCGCAATAGGCGCCAGGCACCGATGCGCGTGTTCTCTGCTTTCGGTTCGCGATCGGCCAGAAAACTCAGCGCAGCCAGCAGGCTGTCGTCGATCCGTTGCTGCGTCTGTTCGGACTCGAGCAGGGCCTGCAGAACCTGCGCCCGTTCCGAATCGGCCGTCGCAATGGCGGCCAGTTCTTCTTCGCGATCCGATGGGTCGAGATCCAGGAGGCGGTCGAGTTCATCGTCCAGTGCTTGCCATTCCTCGGCGCTGAGATGATCGAGATTCATGTCCGCCTCTTCGGCCTCTCGCCTACTCGTCCAGGCCCGAAGCAATCCAGGCCCGAGCCCGAGCTGCCAGACGCTGTACCGTGCGAACGGACAGATCCAGACGATGGCTGATGTCTGAATCGCTCATGCCGGCGAAGTAGCGCATCTCGAAGACTTCCACGAGTCGCGGATCGCGTCGCGAAAGTTGATCCAGGGCGCGACCCAGCGCCATCAGTGCGTTGTCAATATCGGGGCTGACCCGGCGCGTTTCATAGTCGGTGAATTCCGCCGGGTTGGCCTGGCGCTTCTCTGCCGAGCGGCGTCGATAGTGATCGATGATGATCTGACGCATGGCGCAGGCGCACAGGGCATAGAAACCGTTTCGCTCGGTGACCGGCAGGCCGCCCTGGGCGGCGAGCTTCTCGAAGGTCTCGTGGACCAGCACCGTGGTGCTCAGGGTCTGGCCCGGTGCTATCCGTGCCATCTGTCCATGGGCGATGCGCTTGAGGTCCTGGTAGACCAGTGCCGTCAGCTGATCCCAGGCCTCACCATCGGCGTGATCGACGCGTTCGAGCAAGGCCTTGAATCGAGCTTCGTCCATTGGCGCTCCTGATACCGGGCGACGGGGCCGCGCGGGCTGACGTGGAAAAGAGTGCGTTTCAGAATAGCGGTGCCTAGACTGCATTTAAGTTCACCCGTGATCTAAGGTCAAATCGATACGCGCAGGTATCGGGCCTTGATTGAATACGCAGGTGGGCGGTCGAGCCGCCAGAAATCAGAAGGGGGCGGGTTCAGTCCTGATCGAGCAAATCGTCGAGCAGGTGGCCGGCGCGGTCGGCCTTGGTGGCCAGATAGGCCCGGTTCTGATCAGTGATCTGACCGTAGATCCGGTCCTCGCCGAGCACTTCGATGCCGCCGTTGGCCAGGGCCTGGCGCTTGAGGGGATTGTTGGTCAGCAGGTGGACGCGACGGATATCGAGGGAGCGCAGCATGTCCAGTGCGACGCCGTAGCGACGATCGTCGGCGCTGAAGCCCAACGCATGATTGGCCTCGATCGTGTCCAGGCCCTGATCCTGCAGTTGATAGGCACGCAGCTTGTTGGGGAGGCCGATTCCTCGTCCTTCCTGAGCCAGATACAGCAGCACGCCGCCACCCAATTCATTGATTCGGCGCACGGCACCTCGGAGCTGCTCTCCACAATCGCAGCGCAGGCTGCCGAACAGATCACCCGTCAGGCAGGCCGAATGGAGACGCAGCGGGACGGCCTCCGGCCACTGTTCGCGCTCGCCGATCAGCAGTGCCAGATGCTCGAGCAGACCATTGGGTTCGCGAAACAGCACGAAGCGAGTCTTCGCCGAATCGCTCAAGGGGACCTCGGCCTCACTGATGCGGCGCAGCATGCTGTCACCCAGCTCGACGCAGTGCTCGGCATCGTCGGCGGTAATCGAAAGCAAGTCGCCCGAGGCGATGGCCTGATCAATCGATGCGCGCTGATCCGGATGAACAGCAGCGGTCAGTGCGCTCGGTACGAGCAGCGCGCGGCCCAGCAGGGTCAGGCTGGCCTTCTCGATGGCATTGGCCGATCTTGCCGGGCCTAGCGCCTGAGTCGAGTCATCGCTGGCAGAAACGGCAGCGTCCAGCAGCTGTTCGACATCCCGCGCGGCCTCCGAACTCAACTCATAGCTGGCCGCGTCGCGTGCGCGAGGCTCGCCCATGGCCTGGCGCCGATGGGCCGTGACCGTGAGAACGGCTGGGCTGCCGGCCATCGCCGTCAGCTGATCGAGGCGATCCTCGGCCAGCGATTCGATGGGAAACACGAGAGACGCACTGGCTCCATCGGTCACGACCACGGGTACGCCGCGACGCAAGTCGAACAGGGCGCGTTCGATCTGATGGGTGCAATTGCGGTCGGGCTGGGTCATGGAATGGGATAGGGGCTGGGCGATGCCGTTCAATCTGGCGGTTGGAGAAGACGATTGCAAGTGGGTGACGATGCTAGCGAGAAGATCGAGTGAGCCCTTTGCATCACCGGTGAATTGCGAACCACTTTCCGCATACCATGAACACCGATCGCTCATTGGAGTCAGTGCCTTCGGCCT
>JBCDLQ010000258.1:0-4526 GCA_039414335.1 Pseudomonadota bacterium
AAGGCCGCCACGACCAGATCGAAGGACAGGCAGGCGATGACGTACCAGCGTGGCGCGAAGTGACCGTCGGCGATCCACCAGTGCAGGCCAGCGTCCCAGAAGGGGTGTAATCCCCAACCGGCGGCCAGCCAGAGCATCGAGCCCCTGACGCCACGCCAGGCGAAAAGACTGAATAGGAGTACGCCCAGCAATTCAATGCCGATCCAGAGTGGGTTCGCCCAGATCAGCGCGAAGGCCAGATAAATCAGCGCGGCGATGACAAGCGCTTGGGCAAGAATCAGCTGGCTGTTGCGTTTCGAACGGAAGGCATAAAGGACCAGCAGCCAGCCGCCGAGCGCACCGAGCAGCAGAAAGAAAACCAGGTTCGCTAATGTCATCGTCGATTCTTCCGCCCGATATTCAGCTCAATCGGCACAAACCACTTCCACCCGGCGATTCAAGGCCCGCCCAGCGTCCGTGTCGTTGTTGGCGATGGGGCTTGATTCACCGACGCCCTGAGCACTGATCCGGTCTGACGCGAGACCGCGCTGAACGAGGGCGCGCGTCACTGAAGCCGCACGTCGTTGAGACAGGGCCGCATTGTAGCTTTCCTCACCCTCGCTGGAGCTGTGGCCGATGATGACGATGCTGTCGTTCGTGTCGGCCTGGAGACCGGCATAAAGGTCATTGAGCAGTGGTTCGGATTCGGTGCGGATCACGTCGGAGTCAAAGTCGAACTGGATGCCGTGGAGGATGGAATCGCAGCCGGGCAGGGCGACGACGACTTCGCTGCAGTCGGTGACCAGGTCCGTGTCCGGGTCGCCTTTGTAGAGACGGAAGGGTGCGCCATTACTGGAGCGCACGCCGATCAGACGTCCCTCGTCGTCCACGGTTAATAGGAAGGCAGAAGGCGTGCCGCTGTTCCGCGTGGTCCCGGTCGCGCTCAAGAGGTTTCCCCTGACCGTGCCGGTGAGTTCACCGTCGCGGTCGTAGCAGCCCGTCACTCGCGGGCCTGCCTGCTTGAGTTCTATGCGGACACCGCGTCCACTCCACTTCGCCGAGAAGCCTTCGAGCAGGGGAACCGTATCCTGTTCACCAAAGCCCCGAAGCTCACTGAACTCGAAAAAAGTTTGCTCACGCTGGACATCCAGTCCTCCCGAAAAGATCAGTTGTACCCAGCGCACAGATGTTGAGTCCGTGCTGGCGATTTCGGTGACCTGTCCCGGTGCCTCGTGCAATTCGAAGGAATGGTTCGCGAGTTCTCTAAAGGGGCCTTCGGGCCCTTCTGAGGAGCCTTGAATGATCAGCGATTGGAAGAAAGTCTGGGACGGGCTGGGAGTTTCCAGAACGTTTGGAACGTCGAAGCGTTCGAAGCGCGTGGACGCCGGGAGTTGATAGGTCAGGCGAACTGTGGTGTCTTCTCCTCCGGGGCGCGGTGTCAGGCTGAAACCATTCGGGTTGCCGTCGATTACCACCAGGGCTCGATCAATCCCGGTGCGCAGTGACTCGGTCTGTTCATCGACCGCGATGGGAATCGTGCCGTGTGCCAGGCTGAGATAGTTGGTCTCGGACTGGGCTGATTGAGCGATTGCACTGGCCCAGCAAAGCAATCCGATCAGCCCCGCCAGTCCCTGCTGCATTGCTCGCTTCATCTCTTGAGTCTCCTTGTCTGTCGGATCGCCAATCAACGTGCCGAGGGCTCTCGCATCGCCAGGCTGAAGGTCGACCTTCAGTTCGGTGCCTGAGCGATCGGCTGGTCCCAGAGCCCACTGGCCATCGTGCCCCGCAGCTGCCAGGACAGGCAGCGTACGCCACCGCCCATACCGCAGACCTGGCCAGAAGGAATAGGGATCACGGTCTTTTCCGTCAGTTCGCGAATCTGCTCCAGGGCGATCTGGTCCTGGTCAATGCCGAACTGGGGAAGATAAATGCGTTCAGGCGTGACCAGCATATTGGTGTAGAGGCCGCAGGCCGAGCCAAAGCGTTCATCCATGATGACGCTGCCGTCATAGGCGGTCACGATGCGATGAATCTCCGTGTCCGGCAGACCCCGCTGCAGGTCGTCCAGCAACTGGGCAGCATAGTCCGGATCGTCTGGGTAGTCGTTGGTCACCAACAGTCTCGGTTCAAGAAAGGCGACCACCCCATCGGCATGCTCCAGACCTCCCTGTTCATCGGCTTCGATGAAAGCCACGGCTTCCAGTCCATAGGTTTGGATCAACGCACGGCGGGCGGCACGTTCCGATTGCTCGTTGTCGCGCAGGAACTTGCGGCTGAGCACCACACGTCCCGCGCCATCGTCGACCCAGTTGCCGCCGTCATTGAGCCAGTCCGTTGAGCGAAATCGAGCCTCCGTGGCCGAGATTGCGCTGGCAAGACGTTCCTGGACCGCATCGGAGTCGAACTGGCCTTGCCGTCCGCCGCCCTGTCCCTCCGCGGTGTAGCGGAACATCACAGGCTGTTCGCTGTTGGACGTGCCGTAGTCACGAATCCAGATGTCGAGCTGGGGTGCAATGCTGACCTTTGCATTGGGCCCCAGTCCTGCAAAGTGATTGACCTGACCGCGCTCGGCAAGGATGAGTACGCGATCCCCTGAGGCGACAATCTGTTCGGCAAACTGGCGCTGAAATTCGATGATCGAATCGTAGTGCGCTCGATAGTAGGGATCCCCGGAACGCGGTGTCGCCAGGACAATCAATTCGGTCTGTTCCATTGTCGGCCGTTCACCTTGATGGGAGGCGGACAGGACGCCAGGGTCGGGCAAAGCCAGGATCAGAGCAATCATCGAGGTGGTTAGCGTCAGGCTTAGGGACTCCGCGCTTCGTTGATCTGCCAGCGCGGCAGCTGAGCCTTCTCCTCGGCAGTGAGTGATTTCAGATCATCGAGGTGAACAATCGTCAGTCCGCCGATTGGGCGGCGGGCCAGGGGTTGACCTTCGTGGAGACGTTCGCGCAGTGGAGCGCTCGCCGCATCGGCGTGTTCGCTGGCGATGAAGTGATAGAAAGTCGGGTAGTTGGCGTGGATGAAGCAGTGGTCGAGTTCATCCAGATTCGGACTCAGCGCTTTGATGACTGAATCCATGGACACGAAGATGTCCCACTCGGGGGGTGGCTGGATGCCTTCGAAGACCAGATGACAGGGCGGCTCGGGCCAGTCGATGCCTTCGACAGATGCTAGCGCGGCGTGCGCCAGCAAGGCATTGTCGCTGGACATCTCGGCAAATCGCGCGCTGTGTTCTCTTGCGCCCAGCCCCAGGGTGCCGATCAACAGCGCGCAGGCCAGGAAGGCGCCAGCGCCACGGGCGCTTCGCCAGCTAGGGATGCGCCGATTCAGCAGAAAGCCTACCAGCAGGCTGAAACCGGCCAGGCTCATGAAGAACAGCCGGGACTGCATTGCGGCTTCGACGGAGGAGATGCTGTCGCTGACCGGCAGTGCGTTCAGCCGGACGACCGGCGCCTGGAGCAGGGCCGGTAACAACAACAGTGCGAGCCCGCAGCCGAGCAGAGGCCATTGGGCCGCCGAGTCCGATTGGAGCTTCTGTCCACGGGGGAGCAGCAGCATGATCAGGAGCGCGACAGCGGCCACCAGCAGCAGCCACTGGGCCTGGAGCTGGCCGGCGAAGCGCAGATAGTCAGGTGCCAGCACCATCCAGCGCCATATCCCTTCGCTGAATACGCTCAGAAGGCCGATGTCGCCGGCGATTTCCGAACCCGCGGTTCCAAGGATCCAACGGCGCCAGAGCAGGAAGAGCAGGGCGGTGAGCACCGCCAGGACGGACGCCACTTGAGCCAGCCTGAAATGTTGGCGTTCTGTCCAGGCCCAGTGTTGCCAGATGATCAGCGTACCGACGACGCCGATCAGTCCGATTTCCTTCGAGAGCATGGCCGACAGAAGAGAGAGACAGCAGCTGATCGCAAACCACAGACTGTTCTGGAGTCGGGCCTGCTGTGCCTGGTCCAGCGCGAACAGCACGAACAGTACCGCCAGAATGTCGAAGCGTGCCGACCACCAAAGCGTCGTACCGATCGCTACGGGATGGGCGCTGAAGATCAGCGTCGCCAGCAGGGCCGGCATCGGTGCTATTTCGAAGCGCCGCAGTAGCGTCCAGAACCCCAGGGCCAGCACCAGTAGGAACATCCAGCTCATCAGGGCGTGGTGATAGAAGCTCGTGTCATAGAGAGCCTGGCCGAGCCAATAGCTGGCGTAGCCCATCGGTCGAAAGGCGCCATTGGGCAGAACGAAGTGATCGGAAAAGAAGAAGGCAATCGGTGAGTCGACCAGGCGCGCCATGGCCAGCTGCATGAAATCATCCCGCCCCCAGTCCGCCGACAAACCGGGCCAGAACCATACCCCGATACAAGCAATGATCAGCAGCGGGCTGATGGCAATCAGCGCTCGCTGGAGTCCAGTACGGGATGGCGATACATTCATCGGGCAAGCCTACCCGAAAGCGAAGGGATTGACGGGGCTCGGGACGTGGTTTTCATGCCGGGAATGGACAATAAGCCTCTCTCAGTCTTTAAACCCTGGAGTGCAGAATCTTGAAT
>JBCDLQ010000259.1:0-4519 GCA_039414335.1 Pseudomonadota bacterium
GAGCTGCCTGGATGGGCTCGACCTCGCTCGTGCAGAACTTGCGCACGGTGGACTGGCTGCTGGATGAAAACACCAGCGATGATGACAACCGCGTCATGCGCGTGCTCGACACGACGCTGGAGTATTTCCCCGGCAACCCGACGCCGCGCGAGCTGGCAGCGTTCTGGTGTAACTGGGCCCTCGGCTTTACGCCACCCGGTGGATGGGTCGGTCCCCTGGGCACCTTTTACACGAATGAGCCCACAGCGCTGGGCCGGGCCTGCATGCAGTTCCTGACGCAGCAGGGATTCCCGATCGGCGAGGAAGACGCACCCTTCTGGGGCCCGGAGCAGCCGATTCCGCGAGATCAATTCAGCAGTGATTCCTCCCCGAACCGCTGGCACCGACGCCTCAGAGGATTGGTGAAGCTGATTCTCTGGTCACCCCAATTCATGCAGCGCTGAGGACAAGACAATGAAACGACGCAATCTGCAAGACCTCAAATCTGTATTGAATCGCCGCGACTTCCTGAAGCTCTCAGGCGCTGCGGCCGGTGCGGCATCACTGAACCTGAGCTTCGCGCCCAAGGCGCTAGCGGGCGGCAGTGGTCAGAAAGTGATTGTTTACGTATTCCTGCGCGGCGGGCTCGATGGCCTGGCCTGGTTGCCGCCTGTGGCAGGGCCTGACTACGGCCATCTGGTCGACGCGCGCAACCCGGGCCGTACGCTTGTTGACATCAACGATTCGAACGTCGATCGTCGGCCGATTCCGCTCGGTGCCAACGGACAGAACCTGGGCTTCCACCCCTGGTGTGACGGCCTCGCTGGCCTCTACAGCGAGAATCGTCTCGCCGTCGTTCAGGCTGCCGGGCATCCGCCCAACACCTTCACGCGCAGCCACTTTGACGCGCAAGAGCAGATCGAGCTTGGTCAGCCCATCAACGTCAACGGCACCGGCGAAGCGCTGCCGGGAAATGGCTGGCTGACCCGCTATCTGACACTCTCACCCAATACGCCGGCTCCGGGTGCGATCTTCAGCGCCATGGTATCGAACAACACCCCACCAGCCAGCCTCGGTGGCTGGTCGGACGTGGCCACGCTGGACTCGCCCGACAACTTCAATCCGGATACGGGCACCTACGGCAGCACTCAGCTGGCCATGCTGTCAACCATGTACGCCGGTAACGGTGCACTCGATATCGCTGCCGGTGCTGCGCTGGATGCGATCGATCTGATCAACAGCATCGACCTGGACAGCTATGTACCGGGCGGTGGCGTGACCTACCCGAACACGAACCAGGGCCGTGACCTGCAGCTGATCGCTCAGTTGATTCGTGAAGATCTGGGTATTGCTGCAGCCACCATGGACATCGGCGGCTGGGATACGCATAACAACCAGAACGTGTTTAATGAGTTCAACGATTTCGGTGAAAACATTGCCGATCTGAACGATGCGTTGACGGCCTTCTACCGCGACCTTCAGGGCGCGGGCTACATCGACGATGTCGCCGTTGTGGTCCAGAGCGAGTTCGGTCGCCAGGTCAAGGAAAATGCCAGCTTTGGCACGGACCACGGTCTGGGCAACCCGATGCTGGTCATGGGCGGCGGCGTCAATGGCGGCCAGGTCTACGGTTCGACGCTTGGGATCGCCCCGGCCGATCGCATCGGCGACAGCCTGGTCCCGCAGACCGACTTCCGCAACGTGCTCGGCGAGGTCGCCGGCGGCCTGCTCGGTCACCCGGACGTGCCTGGTATCTTTGCCGATCCCGGCTTCAGCTACTCGCCCTTGGGCTTCTCCACGCCGTGATGCGATCGACGCTGAACCGACGCCTCGTCACCTGGACAAGCGCGCTGATCTTCAGCGCGCTTTCTACATCTGCGCTGGCGCAGAACCTCAACTGCGTGGATGTCAGCGGCCAGACGCCTAACGGCGGATTGACCTTCGAAGATGACGTTCGACCGATCTTCGAAGACTCGCTCTACAACTGCACCAACTGCCACGGCAATTCCGGCGGTCTGAGCCTGGACGAAGGCAACGCCTCCCACGCCAACCTGTTCTGCGCCGACACGCAAAGCAGCTTCCCCCAGCCCTCGGAAAAACGCATCGTCCCCGGCGCACCGATGGAAAGCTGGTTCTATCTGAGAATCGCCTGCGAGCTCTCCGGTGACCCTGCATTCCGCATGCCCCGCAACGGCCAGTTCTTCATCCCCAGCAGCGACCTGCGAGTGATCTACGACTGGATCCTGCAGGGCGCGCCGTCGGCCGAAGAGATCTTTGGGAATCGGTTTTCAACGGGCGGCTCCTGCCCTTAATCACAGCGGTCAATGGCGATCGGCTGGGGACCCATGATCAGCGAGCGTTAGTTTGATCTGAAGTTCGTCCTGGGATTGCCAGCAGGCAAAGGGCGTAGCCGAGAATGGCACTGCTTCCATAACCTAGCAAAGGAGTCGGATAGTTGCCGGCCCAGGCCGAGCAGACCAGAGTCAACCAGACTGCACCGAAGACTCGCGGCGCTAATGAGTGAGTGTGATGTCGGGCCCACGCGATTAATCCCGGCAATAGCATGACCATCGTTCCTGCCAGGACCAAGCCAGCAGTCAGTCGTCCCGATTGAAAAGCATCACGATAGACGCCCTCGACAAAGCCAACGCCCGCAAGTGAATCAACCTGAAGCAAGCTTGTCAGTAGCCCTAAGGCAGCAGCGATAGCCACAAGCCATCCATTTCGATCCCTGGTCGACAGCGCGACACACACCGACCCCACAAACAGCACGGCGGATAGGCTTCGATCAGGCTGCAAAGCCACGGCAGTGATGGTGATTAGCAAAGCGATCTGAGTCAATCGATCCTGCTGATTGGCATACCGCACCAGCATCAATGGAATCAAGATCAGGCCCGGCTGCAGGAGGATTGGGCCCAGTGCCAACCATCGGCTGACACCGTCAAGGCCGACGCCGAGAAGTGATGCGAACAAGATGAGAAATCCGGCGCTCAACTGCAGTAGCCCCCAGTTCAGCGGGCCGGCTCGATCGAGCGGTCCTGAGAGCATTCCGGCCAAGCTCAGGCCGATCAACAGACTCACTCCATTGACGGCGAGATAGACTCCTGGCGCCCCGGCGAAGAACAGATAGGCGCAGCCGCAAGCCGTGGCGAGCACAGCAGCGCTGGCGATGCGGAAGCGATCGGAGGTCATCGCTTTTTCATCGGCGCGCTATTGGCTTCTTCAACGAACTCGTTACTTTGTGATGACTGCGATTCATCTACCTATTGTTCAAAGCGGTCCCTGAATGCCTGAATGACAATGCTCAAGCTGCTGCTGTTATTGAACAGATCATAGTCGTATTGATCATTGGGGATGATCGCAGTCACCTGATTCTCGACGGCCTCGCTATTGATCTCCCCGATTAAGCCTGCAAAGGTCAGGGTTGCAATGGCGCCAGTGGGCAGGTCGATGCTCGTATCAATTGCGCCCGTCCCAGACGGCGACGTACAGGATCCACCGTTCTGGCCGACACAGTTCCAGGAGGTATTGGCCAGGGCCGGCGCTGGGAGATGATCCAGGGTGACCCCATTGACCGCATCTGGGCCATCGTTACTGGCGGTGATGGTGTACGTCAGCTCCAGATCAGGCGGTAGCGCCGCGCTGCTGATCGACTGTTGCACAGAGACGTCACCCCCATTCAGGCGCCAGAGCTCGAGCCCTGTGCTGGTCCTGGCGCGAAAGTAAACGCGCCCGCTCAATTCGCTGAAAAACTCGGGTGAGGATGAGAACGGACCCGGTTCGATGTCCTGTATCTGGAAGGTGCCGTCTGCCGTGCCATCACTTCGCCATAGCTCCGTCCCACCCAGGCTATTGAGCGCTTGGAAATACAACACGTCATTGATGACGGCACTTCGCGAGGACGTGATCGAGGAGTCAGCCAGACCAGGATTGATATCCTTCACCAAGACGGTCCCGGCATCCGAACCATCTGTGATCCAGAGTTCCTGACCGTTGACGGGGTCGGACGCGGTCAATAGCAAGCGATCGCCAAGGGCCTCAAGTGGGAGGGGTGCCATCAGCGATGGCGCGACCACAGTCGTACCTGATTCAGAACCGTCACTCACCCAGAGCTGAATCATCGAGCTGTCGTTTCTGGCTCGGAAGAACAGGCGATCTCCGACACGGACTAGATTGGATGGCAAGCTCGATCCACTGCCGACATTGATGTCCTTCAGAAGCTCAGTGCCGATAGCGGTCCCGTCACTGACCCAGAGTTCGGTCCCTGAAGACCCGTCACTGGCGCTGAAGAAAAGCAATCCGCCCGCTGTGGTGATCAGGTTGGGATTGCTGTTGCTGCTGCCTGGATGAATGTCGACCAACAGCTGCGTTCCTGCAGCGGTGCCATCGCTTCGCCAGAGTTCCCTGCCCGAAGTACCGTCTACCGCACTGAAATACAGGCTGTCATCGACCAGGACCAGGTTGCTGATAGACGATCCTGCTGCGCCGGGATTGATGTCTTTCAACAGCACCGTACCCAATTCCGTTCCGTCGCTGATCC
>JBCDLQ010000260.1:0-4515 GCA_039414335.1 Pseudomonadota bacterium
AGCGGCGCCTGCCGCAGGAAACGCGATGGCTGGAAATGGAAGCGCTAGATGATGTGATCGCGGCCATTCGGGATCTGGTCGTGCGCGGCGCGCCGGCGATCGGCATCACTGCAGCCTATGGCGCCGTGCTTGCAGCGGGGGAATTCGATCTTGATTCCGCGGCCTGGAATGAAGGCATGGAACGTCTCGCCGAAGCCCGACCCACAGCGGTCAACCTGCGCTGGGCTATCGAGCAGATGCGACAGCTGCCGCTCAAGGATGGGCGACTGGATAGGGAGGCCATGGGTGCTCTGGCGCATCGTATTCACGCAGAAGATATTGCCGCCAATCAGGCCATGGCCAGGGCAGGCAGCGAGCATATCGGCGACTGCGTGGGCGTCCTGACGCACTGCAACACGGGTTCCCTGGCAACCGGTGGCGTCGGTACGGCACTGGGCGTGATCATGGCGGGCGCGCGTTCGGGTCGGATCCAGCGGGTCTTTGCTGATGAAACACGGCCCTGGCTCCAGGGCTCACGTCTGACGGCGTGGGAACTGGCTCAGGCGGACATTCCGGCTCAGGTGCTTGTGGAAGGGGCGGCTTCGGCTCTGATGGCCTCTGGAGCCGTGCAGTGGGTCGTGGTCGGCTCCGATCGCATCGCTGCCAACGGCGACGTCGCCAACAAAATCGGCACCTATGGCCTGGCCGTGGCCGCCCGCCATCACGGCGTGAAATTCATGGTCGTGGCGCCCCAGTCCACGGTCGATCCTGACATGGCCTCGGGGCAGGGCATCGAGATCGAACAGCGCGATCCGGGCGAGATCTGGCGGGCTGCTGGATTGCATGTCGCACCGGCTGGATTTGACGCCTGGAACCCGGTCTTCGATGTCACCCGGGCCGAGCTCGTTGACTGCATCGTGACCGAGAGCGGCGTCCATCTGCCGCCCTATGATTTTTCTCGCTGATTCGGGCCGCTGAAATTGCCAGCAGAGCCGCTCTCCGGCCTATAATTCCGGGTTGATTCCGACCGAGAGCAGGCAATGAGCGATTTCCGTATCGAGCGCGACAGCATGGGCGAATTGCAGGTGCCCACCGAAGCCCTCTGGGGTGCACAGACCCAGCGCGCCGTGAACAACTTTCCGATCAGCGGCCGGCCCATGCCTGCCTCCTTCATCCGGTCATTGGGGCTGATCAAGCGGGCTTGCGCTGAGGCCAATCGCGATCTGGATCTGCTCGATGCCGACCTGGCCAAGGCGATCGTCGATGCGGCGGACCAGGTGGCCGCCAATCAGTTTGACGCCCATTTCCCGATCGATGTCTACCAGACAGGATCGGGTACGAGTTCGAACATGAACGCCAACGAGGTGATTGCGCACCTCGCCCATCAGGCCGGTGCCGATACGGTGCACCCGAACGATCACGTCAATATGAGCCAGAGCTCGAATGACGTGATTCCGACGGCGATCCAGGTCAGCGCCTGTCTCGCGGTGGCCGAGCAGCTGCTGCCGTCCTTGAAGCATCTGCAGCAGGTGCTGAACCGTCGGGCGGACGAACTGTCCAGCGTGGCCAAGACCGGCCGTACGCACTTGATGGATGCCATGCCCGTGACCCTGGGTCAGGAACTGGCGGCCTGGGCTCAGCAGATGGCCAGCGCCGAAGCGCGTCTGACCGATGCATTGGCGCGCTGCCGCCGCCTGCCGCAGGGCGGCACGGCGGTGGGTACGGGCATCAATGCCCATCCCGAGTTCGGCGCACGCGTCGCGGCCCACCTGGCGACGGCAACGGGCTTCGAGTTCGAATCGGCCGAGAACAAGTTCGAAGGCATCGCCAGTCAGGATGCCGCAGTCGAACTGTCAGGACAGCTCAAGACCCTGGCCGTCAGCGTGATGAAGATGTCCAATGATCTGCGCTGGATGAACTCCGGACCGCTGGCGGGTCTGGGCGAGATCGAGCTCGAGGCGCTGCAGCCGGGCAGCTCCATCATGCCGGGCAAGGTCAATCCCGTGATCCCCGAAGCCGCCTGCATGGTGGCTGCGCGTGTGATCGGCAACGACACGACGATCAGCGTGGCGGGCCAGTCCGGTAATTTCCAGCTCAACGTGATGCTGCCGCTGGTTGGTGCCACCTTGCTCGAAAGCATCGAGATCCTGGCCAATGGCTGTCGCCTGGTCGCCGATCGTGCCATCGCCACCTTCAAGGTGCGCGAGGGCAATTTGAACCAGGCTCTGGGTCGCAATCCGATTCTCGTAACGGCACTGAACCGGGTCATCGGTTACGAAAAGGGCGCCGCTCTGGCCAAGCAGGCCTACAAGGAAGGCCGCCCGATTCTGGACGTGGCCGAAGAAATGACCGATCTGTCGCGCGAAGAGCTGGAAACGCTGTTGAATCCGCTCAAGCTGACCTCGGGCGGCGTCTGAGCCGCTCGCCAGGTTGCCGTCATGGGCCGCTGGCGCCCTCCAAGACCCCGTTCCAGTCCCTACATCACCGCCGACGGACACCGTCGGCTGCAGGACGAACTCAAGCAGCTCTGGATCGATCGCCGTGAGGTGGTGACGGCCATTACGGCCGCCGCCGCTGAGGGCGACCGCTCGGAGAACGCCGAATACATCTACCGCAAGAAGCAGCTGCGGGGTATGGATGGTCGGATCCGCTATCTGCAGAAGCGACTCGATGTGGTTGAAGTGGTCCGTGCGCCACCGTCCCAGCGTGATCGTGTCTTCTTCGGGGCCAGCGTCACGCTGGAGCAGGACGACGGAGAATTGATCGACTACCGGATCGTCGGTGCTGACGAAACGGACGCCAAGAAGGGCTGGATTTCCGTGGATGCGCCCGTTGCGCGTGCCTTGTTGGGCCGAGGTCTGGATGATGAGGTGTCGATCGAAACGCCCTCAGGATCGCGTCGATTGATCATTATCAAAATCACCTACGCTTGAAAAGCCACCGATTCATCCCTATCTGATTGTTGAGGTCGCCGAATGGGGCCTCATGCCCGTCTGGCCACAGGATCAACGACGACGTTGGAGATCGGCAGACGGTTTCAACAATCACCGATTGCTTCTTCAGGAGGATACGGTAATGACGAAGTTTGATCTTTCCCCTTTGTATCGCACGGCCATTGGCTTTGATCGTCTGGCTGAAACCTTGAGTTCTGCCTCACGCGTCGATTCCAACGGCTATCCCCCTTACAACATCGAATCGCTGGGCGATGACCAGTACCGCATCACCATGGCGGTCGCCGGTTTTGGCCCGGACGAGTTGGACATTCAGTCCGAGCGCAACACGCTGACCGTGACCGGCGCCAAGCAGGCCGACAATGCCGAATCGCAGGGCGAGTTCCTGTACCGCGGCATCGCGACCCGCTCCTTCGAGCGTCGCTTTCAGTTGGCCGACTACGTCGAAGTGTCAACGGCCAATCTCGAAAACGGCTTGCTGCACATCGAGCTCAAGCGCGAACTGCCCGAGCAGATGAAACCGCGCAAGATCGAGATCGGTGGATCCTCGACGCGGGTCATCGAAAGCGAGAGCAAGGCCGAAGCGGCCTGATTCTTCGCGACCTCATTCCAACTCTCCAATCGAATGCCGGGCCTCGCGCCCGGCATTCCTTTATGCAGTTTCTCATGGCTTCAAAGCCCCAGCTCAAGCGCCCTGATTGTGTACGATAGCCTGATGAGTGAAACCCTGAGACTTTCGGCGCCCGTGCAGCTTCTCTATCCCTTCTACCAATGGTTCGTCTTTGTCCCGTTGGCGGTGCTGGCGACCCTGGTTGCGGTTCCCATCGCGATTGTCGCGGCCCTGCTGATCTCCCCGCGAAGCGCGAACTTGCAGATCGCCACCCGCTGGGCGCGTTCTCTCGCGCATTGTGCGCCCGTCAAGGTGGAGATCGAGGGTCTGGAACACGCGGATCCTGAGCAGTCCTTCGTCGTGGTCGCCAACCATCAGAGTCAGTTCGATATTCCCGTCATTTACGGCTTCTGTGGCTTGGACCTGCGCTGGGTGATGAAGGCAGAGCTGGGATGGGTTCCCTTCATCGCCCAGGCTTGTCTGGCAATTGGCCACATCCAGGTCAATCGCAGTGATCCCCAGCAAGCCCGCACGGCGATCAACAAGGCCGTGGGCAAGCTGAAGCCGGGCACGGGCATTCTGTTTTTTGCCGAAGGCACCCGTAGTCGGACAGGCCAACTGTTGCCGTTCAAGAAGGGTGCGTTCAGGGTCGCCATCGATCAACAGATGCCCATATTGCCCATGACGGTCATTGGAACCCGTGATGTCATGGCGGCGGATTCGGTTCGGATACGTCCGGGCAGCGTGCGCCTGGTTATCCATCCGCCAATACCGACCCAAGGCCTGGATCTGGATGAACTTGATGCACTGAGTGATCAGGTCCGTGGCGTCATTGCCTCAGGTCTCGAACGGTCCGTCTGACAACTCGCCGATGCAGCTACACGTTCCCGACCCCGACTACACGGCTTCCCCCGGCGCCATTCGCAGCTTCTGGCTTGCGATTCGGCTGATCATCGGCCTGATCGTGGTGATTTG
>JBCDLQ010000261.1:0-4510 GCA_039414335.1 Pseudomonadota bacterium
ACGAACCGCGCTCAGACCGACCGAATCGGGGTCGACAGTCGGCTTGATCAAACCAACGAAAGCCAGACCAGGAACCGTGTTGCCGACCGGTGAGCCACAGCAAGCGGCATACCAGCGGTAAGGCCCTTTGGCACCCAGGCGGACGCAGGCCAATTGATCCGAACCCCTCTCAAATTCAACGCCGCGCGGCGAGACCTGGCAGATATCCGTTCCACCATGTTCATCGAGTACGCGATCGGCCTGCTCCAGATAGTGGGCAAAAGCCTGGCAGTCGCTGCAGTGACAGACGACACGGGTCACGGTACGGGACTTCAGGCCCAAGGCCACGCCCTTAAACTCTCCGCAGCGGCACCGAATGGGTAGATCAACACTCATGATTCAGGCTCGGGAACGGGAATAAACGATCGGTCCGGAGTCGGCCCCATCGCGAGGTGGGAGCTATTGGCAAACGTCACCGTCTTGACTGCTTTCGCCTTCGCAAGTCGGGTCACAGATTGCGCGAACCACACGTCCATTTTGGTAACGGGGTTCCAACACCGTTTCGATCGGTTCACGGCCCCAACTCCCGCAATCCTGCATCGCCGAACCTGTGAGACATGGACGCTGATTGAACCTGCGGATGACAACACTTGATCTTGTTGACTAACTTTCGCCCTGGCAATCTTCCGTATCAGTGCCCTCGGGACAAATCTCCGGTTCATCACACTCGCCGTCAGAAGCCCATTGGCAACTGTTCGGGCTCAAGCTGCAGTCGGCCGTATCAGTTCCCCTCGGACAAATCGTGGGCTCATCACACTCGTTATCAAACGCCCACTGACAGCTATTCGGTCCCACATCCTCAACAGCGCTGTCGCAATCGGCCGTATCCGTGCCTGGGCCACAAAGGTTGGGCTCATCGCACTCGCCGTCAAAAGCCCACTGACAGCTGTTCGGACCGTTCGGATTGGCCTCACAATCCGCCGTATCGGTGCCGGGCGCGCATAGATTCGGCTCATCGCACTCGTTATCCAAGGCCCATTGGCAGCTGTTCGGACCGTCCGGATTGGCCTGGCAATCGGCCGTGTCCGTGCCCGGCGCGCAGATATTGGGCTCATCACACTCGTTGTCGAAGGCCCACTGACAGCTGTTGGCTTGATCTGCGCCATCCGGCACGGGCACGGTTGAGGGGTCCGGCGGCGACGCGTCGGGAACCGGTTCAGCTTTCGGCGGTGGCGTTTCAGTACCATCCTCTGAACCCTGTGCCTGCATGGCGGCCTGGGGATCATCCATCAGCTGAGCGCGCGCGCTCATTGCCAATGTCATCAACACGATCAACAGCAGCATTATCTTGTTCATCTTTTTCCTTCCGGCCCCTAGGCCATGTGTTGCGGCTTCAACGACAGGCACCCAATCCTCGCACCAGCATCCCTATCACTGGTCGGCCCGATACACGCTCAAGTCATTGCGTGGCCACAGTCTCGACGACCTCAGCCGGCTTCCCTGCAGGCAGCCTGAAGCCACTCCAACAGTTCCCCATCGATCTGCGTTTCATCGGTCAACTGCACCCGATGACTGCACATGGTACCGAAGGGGCCGGAAGCCTCCAGCCTGCCGCCCGTCGGACGGTCATCGAACTTCAGCCCCAGATCGATCCGGGTCTTCGTGCTCGGCTTGACGAGCGCGAACTGGCGTTTCCGCCTGAAACTGACGGAAGCCTTCTTTGGCGCGACCTCGATGTCATCGGCCGTGGACAGGATCGCGTCTCTCAGACGCTCGAAAATCGGCCGCAGCGCTTCCTTGCCCTGATATTGGGCCTCGATCAGATCACTTGGATCTTGGGAGGCCGCATCCGATTCGCGCACCTTATGCGCAATAAAGTTGGCGAAGCCGTGTGTGACGCCGCACTCGCCCTTGAGAAAAGCCATGAACTCGCCGTGCTTCTTGAACCCCTTCGGCGCGAGCACGGCCTTCCACTCGACCAGATCCTTGCCGGTCTTTTCCCTGAGATTCTGCTCCATATCGACTCTCCGCATCTGATCCTCACGGGTCCGAGTATAGACCCCGCTTCAGGCCATCACTGCCTCGATTCCAGCAACCAAGATCACAGCGATCGCTCGGGACTCATGCCGCCTTCTGAATCTCCTTCTTGAGAAACAGCTCGACGGGAATAAAGGCAAAGGGCACCAGACTGGCCAGCAAGGTCAGTAGCCAGGTCATCACTGACCACTGCTGCCGATGGGACACCACCAGCGACAATGCACAATAGAGCAAGAAGAGCACCCCATGGGTCATACCCAGAACGTAGACGTAGTTCCGACTGATCATTCCAAGGGTGACGCTGAGAATAATGAGCAGGGAAATACCCTCAGCCAGACTGGCGAAGCGGAAGAGTTTGAGCATCGAATCAGTTTAGTCGTCAGTGGTCCATCACCCTAGCCGATTCCCGACTTCAGCACGATGCCATTTCACCTCAATGTCTTGGGCTGACGGACATCCTGCTTTGCCTTGGGCTGCTCTGCCTGTTACTCAAACGCATCCTGAAAAATACCGTCATCGACATAGACGCAGTTCGAGGCCTCAGAAGTCGCACCTGCGGCCATGTCAGTGACCGTAACGGCCAACCACGGCAGGTCGCCAAACTCGCGAGTGACGGGAAACTGCAGCGCGAAGTCCAGCGACCCACCGACGGAAGCCTCACCCAGATCCGCCACGCCCAGGGGCACGGCCAGCTCGCCTTCGCCATCTTCAAGGCAGCTTGTTGCCAGATAGGCCGTGAGTCGATAGGGGGTCGCCGGCGCGGCCTCCAGCGTTCCAGAGAATTCGAAGACGGTTGGGGTACGGCGAGCGGGGTCGTTCAGAACCGGGTAGTTCTGAAGCCCGTTCGGGCCCTGGTCCATATCCAGCGGATCCGGAACTCGGCGCGCCTGCGCACCCAGGCGAATAGCACCAACAGCAGCATTCGAGATCTTATTTCTCTCAACGCGGGCTTGCGTATTCGCACCGGCAATACTGATTACCGTTTCCTGCGATCGATCAATCCAGTTGTACTGAATGGGCAGATCACCACCCACCACGTGCCCGGTGCCTCGATCGATTCGAATCGCCGTTGCCGGCCAATCCAGCACAGTGCCATCGATGTCGATACCGACCCGATTGCCGGCGATCCACGTATCGAAACCAAGGGTCGTCACCGCCTCTCCGCTACCAAAGGCGAAGACATTCACCTCATCACCATCACTGATGCCGTCACCGTTGGTTCCGATGCGGGCATTGGTGACGTTGGACGCATTCAGAACCGCGCCAAACACCAGCGGTGCTGAATCGCTGCCAAATCGATTACCGGCAATGACTACGCCATCGGTCTCCAGTCCCTGCCCGACCAAAGCGTTGACAAAGACACCCGTTAAGGTCCCGACGATCAGATTCCCTTCCGCCTCATCGTCAACGCCATCCCCATCGGTCCCAACCACCGTGCCACTACCCAGCGTGCTGACAGCCTGAACAACCGCGCCTACAGTGGTGATGCCGTCCGGGGCCAGCCCGAACCAATTGCCGCTGAGATGATTGTCAACCGCATTCCGATCCGGAATCAGAACCTGAGTGCTGAATCCAAGGAACGCCAGATTGCGAATGATTGAGTTCGAGGCCAGCACCCTCAGTCCGCTAGTGACGGTGGCTGACCCCAAGATCGCAACAAGCGGGCTATCGCCAGAGCCTGGCGCCGTCGAGCCGTCGATCACCGTGTCGTTATCAGTCAACGTGGGCAGCTGCGTTGAGACCTCGATCGTCCATGGCCCGGATCCGGGCAAATCATCAAAGCGGATCTGATCAGGGCCCGGCGCGTTGGCCGCAGTGATCGCGTCTCGGAGGCTGCAATCTCCAGGCGCCGACTCACACACACCATCATCCGTGTCGGCAACGGTATTGACGCGCAATTCGGCGGCGGCCAGGTCCAGCCCGATCACGGCCAGACCGAGTAAAAGCAAGTTCACAAGTTTCATGAGCTGAATCCCAATAAAGTCGATCCCCCAAAGGACGGATCAACGTCATGAGTTGTCTCAGTGAACTTGAACTCTATTTTTCCAGCACCTCGACTGGAGCCGGCATTGACCTGGCGCCGGGTCCAGTCGGTATAAGGCTCAGGGTTGACGGGTGAACACCTCACCACCCCAGCGAACGCTTCTGGCCTGCTCCTCGCCTTCAGGGAACTCAAACCCCACAACCGTGCCACCGCCGGTCAACGTGACGCGTAGCTGATTCTCCGAAGCACTGAAGACTTCCGCGCGACTATGCGCAGCTCCCATACTCACCTCCAGCCCTCCGGCCACAAGCTGCCAGCGCATGGTCCCGATCGCCTCGTTGTAATAGGTGCCGGCATAAGCCGACAGCGCATGGGGCAGGGGCTGAAGGCGCTCGGCGCGATCGGCTTCGGCCTGGGCAAAAGCCTGAGCTCGATCCTGCTGAATGGCTGAAATCTCAGCAAAGCGACCATCGTAGTCAGCCTCAAGGCCCTCGCGACCCAGCAGGCGAT
>JBCDLQ010000262.1:0-4458 GCA_039414335.1 Pseudomonadota bacterium
ACAGCAGTTCGGCCCATTCAGCCGCCTATGACACGGAAAGGACCGCCACCTTGTTCTGCACGATCGTCAATCGCTGGCGGCATCTGCAGGACCAGGAAGACTGACACGCGGCCCGATGACGCCGGTGCGGCAGGGATTCATCGAAATCGGTGATCTCTGTGAGCAGCCCGTCGCCTTAGGACAAACATCGGACCAGGGCCGGTTTCAAGCCGTCTCCAGCGTTTCAGCTTCGGCGATCGTCCGTCGCCCGCGACAGCCTTCACTACACAGCATTACTGCATAAATGCTGGTGGAGCCTCATTACCATCACACGCGTACTTTTGACGGAGCTCAACATGGCTTTTCGCACTGCCGGAACTGCCCTACGCCAAGGACGCACGGGAGTCGCATATTTCGGCCGAAACGCTGGACTATCACTACGGCAAGCATCACAAGACCTACGTCGACAAGCTCAACGGCATGGTCGATGACACGGAGCACGCTTCCCAGTCTCTGGAAGACATCAGTCTCAATTCGGAAGGCGGCATGTTCAACAACGCCGCACAGATCTGGAACCACACCTTTTACTGGCCCTGGCTGGCGCCGAACGGCGGTGGCGAACCGACCGGCAAAGCGGCGGAACTGATCAACCGGGATTTCGGCAGCTTTGCTGAGCTCAAGACCCAATTCACCCAGACCGCCATCAATACCCTCGGCTCCGGCTGGCCCGGGCTGGTCCAGAAACCGGACGGTTCCCTGGCGATCACGTCGACCAGCAATGCGGAAACACAACTGACCGGCGAAGCCACTTCCCTGTTGACCTGCGATGTGTGGGAACATGCGTTCTACATCGATTACCGGAATGCGCGCCCGAACTAGGTCGAAGCGTTCTGGAATCTGGTCAATTGGAACCACGTGGAATCACAGCTGGCCTGAGTTCCACGACAACACCGGGGAGCCACCTGGCATGTCGCATCTGTTCAATACCTATGTCCGTATGCCGGTGGCGCTGGTGCGCGGTGAAGGCGCCTGGTTGTTTGATGACACCGGGCGCCGTTACCTCGATGCCCTGAGCGGCATCGCCGTATGCAGCCTTGGCCACTCACACCCGCGCGTGGCCGACGCCCTGGCAGATCAGGCTCGAACCCTGGTCCACACGGCCAATATCGTCCACATTCCGCAGCAGGAAGCGCTGGCTGATGCTCTCTGCGAGATCAGCGGCATGGACCAGGCCTTCATTGCCAACTCCGGCGCTGAAGCCATCGAGTGCGCCCTCAAACTGGCCAGGCGTCATGCCACCGCGCGTGGCATCGACAAGCCAGCCATTCTGGTGGCCAACGACAGCTTTCACGGGCGCACGTTGGCCGCCCTCAGCGCTTCGGGTAACAAGGCAATCCAGGACGGCTTCGGGCCGCTGGTTGAAGGGTTCATACGCGTCCCCTTCGGCGATATCGATGCGGCGACAGCGGCCTTCGATGCCAACCCGAATCTCGTCGCGGCATTGATCGAACCGATTCAAGGCGAAGGCGGCGTCCGTCCCGCCCCACCGGGTTATCTCAGGCAACTGCAGACGCGATGTCACAACCACGAGGCTCTGCTGATGCTGGACGAGATCCAGACGGGCATGGCCCGCACGGGTGACTGGTTTGCCTTTCACCATGAAGACCTGTCACCGGATGTGGTGACCATTGCCAAGGCCCTGGGCAATGGTGTACCGATCGGCGCTTGCCTGGCGACCGAATCCGTTGCTGAACTGCTGGGTCCGGGCTCGCACGGCACCACCTTCGGCGGCAATCCCCTGGCCTGCCGCGTCGGACTGGAAGTCATCAACGTGATGCGCGAGATGGATTTGCCAGCCCAGGCCGGACAAAAGGGTGAAGCGCTGCAGCATCAGCTCAAGGCAGCGCTGCAGGACCACCCCAATGTGGTCGATATTCGCGGCCGCGGCCTGATGGTTGGCGTGGAGCTGAGCGAGGACGTGCCCGAGCTCAAGGATGAAGCCATGGATGCAGGACTGGTCATCAACGTGACCCACGGCACCATCATCCGACTCCTGCCGCCCCTGATCATCGACGACGAGCAGATCGCCGAAATCGCCACCACCGTCAGCGACCTGATCAAGAAGCGATTCGCCTGACATGACGCTGGACGTCCGCAATATCGTTCTCGGCTACACGGACACGCCCGTTATCCGAGGCCTCAGCTTCAAGCTGGAGGAAGGGGAAATCGGCTGTTTGCTGGGCGCATCGGGCTGCGGCAAGACCACCGCCCTTCGCGCCATTGCCGGCTTTGAAACGCTGGACGAGGGTGAAATCCATATCGGCAGTCGCCTGAACAGCACGCCTGACAGTCAGCTTGCGCCGGAGAAGCGCAACGTGGGCATGGTGTTTCAGGACAACGCCCTGTTCCCGCACCTGAATGTTGCTGACAACATCAGCTTCGGTCTGGGCCGTATGCGCCGACAGGCGCGCGCGGAACGGATCAAGAGCCTGACCGAGCTGACTGGGCTGAGCGGACTGGAACATCGCTATCCCGATGAACTGTCGGGCGGTCAGCAACAGCGTGTTGCCCTGGCTCGCGCCCTCGCACCCGAACCCGCAGTGCTGCTGATGGACGAGCCCTTTTCCAATCTCGATGCGCGACTGCGCCGCCGCATGGGCGAAGAGATCCGGGGGATGCTAAAGTCAAGGAGCACGACCACGCTGCTGGTGACCCACGATCAGCAGGAGGCCTTTACGCTGGCCGACAAGGTAGGCTTGCTCAAGGACGGTCGAATGTTGCAATGGGACACGCCCTACGAGCTCTATCACCGCCCCTTCAATCGCTATGTCGCTGCCTTTACGGGCCGCGGCAGTTATCTGAGAGCTCGTATCGATCAGAATCGTCTGATTCATGCCCTGGGAGAATCACGTGTTCCTGAGCAGCGACCATCGGGGGACGAACTGGCCCTGTTGATCCGGCCCGATGATATCCGCCCGGACCGCGACGGCGTTCTGGCCCGCGTCGTGGCCAGGCAGTTCCAGGGAGCCGACATTCTCTATCGTTTGCGCTTACCCAGCGATGAAGAAGTCAGCGCCCTGTTCCCCAGTCACGACGACTTTGCCGTCGACAGTCAGATCGGCGTCGGTCTGGACGCCCAGCATCTGGTGCTGTTTCCCGCTGATCAGGCGAACATGGCTTCGGCCTGATCGAGCCAGGCACTCCAGCCTGCGGGCAAGCGCTCGCGAAGCGCAGCGATGCCGTCGGCCAGCGCTTCGGTCGAATCCACATTGAGCGTGGCGTGACCCACCTTCCGTCCCGGCCGCGCCAGCTTGCCGTAGTCATGCCAGTGCAAGCCGGGAATATCCATCAGCGAGGCCGCATTGGGCATCTACCCGATCCAGTTCAGCATCAGTGAGTAACCACGAGCCTGCGTATCTCCCAGCGGCAGGCCCGCGACCGCCCGAACGTGATTCTCGAACTGCGAGGTCACCGTGCCCTCGATCGTCCAATGGGCCGAGTTGTGAACGCGGGGCGCAAACTCGTTGGCCAGCAAACCATCATCTGTGGCAAAGAGCTCGAGGGTGAGACAGCCCACGTAGTCCAGTTCATTCATCAGGCGAGACAACATGCCTTCCGCCTCGGCGACCCGCTCTGCCGCTATCGGGGCCGGCGCCAGGGCGAGGCGCAGAATACCGCCGCAGTGAAAGGTCCAGCTCGGCGGATAGAAGCGAATCTCGCCCTCGGCCGAACGAACAGCCGTCAGGGCGCACTCGTGATCGAAATCGACCCAGCCCTCCAGGACCAGCGACTGCCCACCCAGCTCGGCCCAGGCAGGCTCCAGATCTTCCAGGCCCTCAAGCACCGCCTGACCCTTGCCGTCATAGCCAAGCCGACGGGTTTTGAGGACGGCCGGATAAGCCACCTGTCCCAAAGCGGTCAGTAACTCGGGCCGAGTCGAAACCGCCGCAAAGGGCGCTAGAGGGATGCCCAATGAAGCCAGCAGCTGCTTCTCGATCAGGCGATCCTGCGCCATTTCAAAGGCGCGAGGCCCTGGCCGGACGATCTGCTCGGCAGCCCGTGATTCCAGTACGGACGCCGGTACATTCTCGAAATCACAGGTGACGCGATCCGCGGCAGCGATCTCAGGCTGCTGATCGGCCTCTGACCAATCGGCCACGACAAGCGGTCCATAGCGCTGGGCACAGGCGTCAGCGGCAGGATCGAGGAAGATGAACTCCAGCCCCATTGGCAAACCGGCCTGCGCCATCATGGCGGCAAGCTGGCCACCGCCGAGCACGGCCAGCTTCAAGTCTCACCCGGGATATCGTTACCCAGAACGCGCTCGGTCTGCTGTTCCCGCCAGGTCCGGTATCGAGCCTGGATTTCCGAGTCAAAGCTGCCGAGCATGGCCGCCACCCAGAGCGCTGCGTTGATGGCTCCGGCCTTGCCAATCGCCATGGTTCCCACGGGAACACCGCCGGGCATCTGGACGATGGA
>JBCDLQ010000263.1:0-4446 GCA_039414335.1 Pseudomonadota bacterium
CATCAATGCCAGCGTTGCCTATGACACGGTTTCGAACGAATACCTGGTGGTCTGGTCGGGCGATGAAATCGAAGGGCAGCTGATTGACGGTGAGTTCGAAATCTGGGGCCAGCGGATCGACGCGGCCAACGGCGCGCTCCTCGGCGCCCGTCTGCGGATCAGCGACATGGGTCCCGATGGTTCGACGGCCTTCCAGGGCCAACAACCCGACGTGGTCTTCAACGCCACTGCTGGAGAATTCCTGGTCGTCTGGCAGGGGCTCGACGATTCAACGGACAGTCCCGGTGAGCAGGAAATCTGGGGGCAGCGTATCGAGGCGGGTACAGGTTTGGAACTAGGTGTGAACGACTTCCGGATCTCGAATCAGGGAACGGATGGTGCCTCGAACGCCGACGCCCGTTCGCCCGCTGTCGCCTACAACGCGATTGACGACGAATATCTCGTGGTTTGGCATGGCGATGGTGCAACCGGGCTAGCGAACGAGGAGTTTGAAGTCTTTGGTCAACGCCTGGAGGGCGCCAGCGGGGCGCGCGTAGGCGCTGAGGGCTTTCGCATTTCTCAGATGGGCACCGACGGTGACACCGCTTTCGACGCCCAGGCTGCCGACGTCGCCCACAATGCCATTAATAACGAGTACCTGGTCGTGTGGTCCGGCGACTCGGACGAGGGCGACCTAGTCAACGAAGAATTTGAGATTTGGGGGCAGGCCATCGACGGTGCTACCGGTGCTTTGACCGGTGGGAATCGACGTCTGTCCGAAACGGGGCCCGATGGTAATGGCAACTTTGATGCGGACACGCCAGCGGTCACTCATGCTACCGCCTCGAACCGCTTTCTGGTGGTCTGGCGGGGAAACGACAACCCCGGCGGGGTGGGAGGACTCGGCCGGGAGATTTACGGCCAACTGGTGGACGGGGCCACACTGGACGAGTTCGGCGCGGATTTCCGCATCTCCGACATGGGGCCTGATGGCAATTCGGGCTTCAGTGCCAACGTTCCAGCGGTGGTCTACGTTGCTGCAGATCAGGAATTTGAGGTCTTTTGGAACGGCGACGACACTACACCGCCCTACGTTAACGATGACTTCGAAGTTTTCGGCCAGCGGCTCGACGCCACGGGTGCCGAGATTGGCGCTGATTTCGGCGTCTCGACTCTCGGATCCGACGGGCAAACGGCCTTCGGTGCCAATTTCCCGGCAGTCGCTTCTGGGCCTGGTCGGGAGACCTTCGTCGTCTTCCAGGGCGACAGTGGCGACGGCTTGCAGGTCGACGATGAGCTCGAGATCCACGGCCAGCGGCTTCGGCTAGTCACGATCGAGGATCGTGTCTTCATCGATCGCTTCGAGAGTCAGTAAAGGTTCCTGCGCTCCGACACGACGGAGGGCTACATCGCAACCCGATACCCGTTGTGCTTCCGAATGTTCAGCACGCGGTTGTCGTCGAAGATCAGGTACTGCCCTTTAATGCCGATCAGGCGACCTTCGATATCCGGCTGCTTGTCGAAACCCACGCTTTTCACCTTCTCCGGATAGCGCTCCACGGGGTAGTTGATCGTGCAGACCGTGTCATCGGGATCGATGAATTGGCGAAGCTCGGGCTCCAGGTGGTCGACCAGTGAGGACTTGATCGCTACGAGCTCTGCGTCGATGACCTCGTTCTTCAGCATGCGCTGCCAGTTTGTGCGATCGGTCAGGTGGGCTTTCATCGCGACCTCGACCAGACCGGCCGTGTAGCGATTAGGCACGCGGGCAAAGACAATGGCATCGGTCGCGCCCTGGTCGATCCAGCGCGTGGGCATTTGCGAGGCTCGGGTAATGCCGACCTTGACCGCCGAGCTTCGCGCGAGATAGACGATCTGTTCAGTGAGGCAATACTTCTCGGCCCAGGCCATGTCGCGGGCCTCGCCCTCGTGGGCGCGGCAAAGCTCCGGGCGAATGATGCATTCGCTGGCCTCTGGCGCATCGCGAAAGCAGGGATAGCAGAAGCCTTGGCCGAAGGATTTCTTCGTTGCCCGGCCACAGACGATGCAGTTGATCACGCCGTCAAAGCGCAGGGCAATGTCCTGGCCTATCCTTGCGTTCATGTCGACTGGCACCCCGTCCAGCATCAGCGTGTATTTCGCGACATTCCCGAGTCGGGTCTGCATTTTTCTCAGGTTTCCGGAAAGAGTTGCGTCGTTGTTCATGCGCGTTGCCTGGAGTGAGTATCGATGGCCGTCGCTGATTATTGCAGGACGAGAGTAGGACATCCATGGCGCATCCCCGAATTCTTGGACAAGATCGCTGCAGCCCTTGATCGGACAAAACACCGAACGCAGCGATGCGGACGTAGGCTAGACTGGCTGGCAAGCAATACGAACTGTTCGACTATGACATCCGAACTCTGGGATACGGTCCTCCGGAATGCGCTGGTTTTCGATGGCACCGGTGCTCCGCCGGAGCGGTGCGATCTGGCGATTAAGGACGGCAAGATCGCGGCCAGGGGGCAGGACCTGCCAACGGGGCAGGCTGCTGAAGTAATCGACGGTGACGGCCTGTGGCTGATGCCAGGGCTGCTTGATATTCATACACACCTCGATCTGGAAGTGGACCTCGACCCGCGACTGCCGGAAGTGGTTCGCCACGGCACGACCACGGTGCTTGTGGGCAACTGCAGCCTGGGCACCTGCTTCGGCAAGCAGCAGGAGGGTGAGCAGGACCCGATCGTGGACTGCTTTACTCGCGTGGAGAATATTCCCAAGTCCGTGCTGCGCCAGTGCGTGGACAAAATGGACTGGGACAATACGGGCGACTACCTGTCGCACCTGGACCAGCTGCCGTTGGGCCCGAATATCGGAACCTTCGTGCCCCATTCGATGCTCCGGGTCGAAGTGATGGGCCTGGAAGACAGCATCAGTCGGGCACCCACGGAGGCCGAGCTGCGCGAGATGGAGCAACTGCTGGAAGTGGCCATGTCGCAGGGCTACCTCGGCATGAGCACCGACGGGCTCCCTTTTCATTACCTGTCCAACGACCCGAACACGGAAAAGCGCATCCCGACACAGTTCGCCAGCTTTGGTGAGCTGAAGCGCCTGCTGAAAGTCGTGCGCACGCATGATCGCGTGTGGCAGACGACGCCAATTCTTGAGAATCGCGCCTTGGCGCTGTTCTATTTCACGCTGACCAGTGGTCGCTTGTTTGGTAGAACACTGAAGACATCGGCGTTAGCTGCCGTGGAGCAGGCGGTGGCACCGAAAGCCACGCGCGCTTTCCTTCGCCTGGCCGGCTTGCTGAACAAGCCGTTGTTCAAAGGCAATATTCACTTTCAGGCGCTGGGTACGAACTTCCGCGTCTGGTCCGATGGCATTGTCAGTCCCTTATTCGAAGAACTGGAATCCACCTCCCGACTGATCGCCAAGGAATACGATGATGTCGAGGGCCGCCGCGCGCTGTTGAACGATCCGCAGTGGATCGAGGAGTTCCGGCGCGATTGGTACCACGGGCGGCGAGGCAACAACTTCGCGACCTTCAAGGCGAAGCTCGGTCTTCCGGATCACCTGGTGATCCGCGATTTACATCTGCTGACCTTCGACGGCGCGCCCGTCGTTGAATGGGACGGCGAAACGATGCAGCAAGTCTATGAGCGACTGGAGAACTACCAACGCGGCGATGGGAATCAGGCGCGTTCCGACCAGGAGCGCGAGGTCTTCGATCTGTTCCCCAACCCCATCGTTGACGACGCTGAATTCATGCTCCACCTGCTGCGGACCTACGACAAGGATTTCCGCTTTTGGGCCGACGTCGGCAATGTGGGAAACCTCAACACGCTGGAGCTGTTGCTGGATGACAATTCACTCCCCGGATTTAACGATTCCGGGGCCCACATCACCAACATGGCCTTCTTCGACGCCAACCTGATGTCTCTGAAGCTGGCCCAGGAGAAGGGTCTCGATACGGTCAGCACGATGGTCAAGCGTCTGACCCGCGAACCGGCCGCGTTCTTCGGCCTCGATGTAGGCACGCTGGATATCGGTGCAAGCGCCGACATCGCCTTGATCAACCCAGAGGCTCTGAAGGACTGGCACTGCGACGCCACCCGTGTGCTCCAATATCGGGAGCTATTCCAGCACAAGCAGATGGTGAACCGGCCCGAGGGCATCGTCTCGCGTGTGCTGATCAAAGGTGAATCGGTTTGGCAAGACGGGGATTTCACTGAAGTACTCGGAAGCCGTCCGTTGGGTCGGACCTTGCGGGCGGTCTGACAGCAATCAGATTGCACCCGATCTGACTCGGCCGCAATAAATCTATTCAAGGACCGCCGTACACGCTTTCAAGACGAGACCGAGCTGTCTTCGATTTAACGGCCACTCAGTCAAAGCGATCACTGAAAATACGGTCTGCGGCGGCTTCGAGGGCGCCGATGTCGACCGTGCCGTTGGTGATTCTGGGTCCCCCGTCGAGGTCGCTAC
>JBCDLQ010000264.1:0-4438 GCA_039414335.1 Pseudomonadota bacterium
CCTGGTCCGTGGGTCTGCGCACGCCGTCCGGTCCGGAGGTCCTGTTTCAGCTGGCCGAAACGCTGAATGAACGCCGAGGTGCTGAGCCGCGACTGACGGTCAGCACGATCAATCCGGATTGCCCCGATCAAGTCGATTCAGCGCTGATCGAACAAACACGCACGCTGCTGCAACACAGCCTGGCGCTCGACGATGCGGCCCTGGGCGCTATGCTCTCGTCCTTCCTAACCCGATGGCGCCTGTGGCCGAACGAGGACTACATTGAACTCGATACGGTCACTCGCCAGCTGCGCGCCGGCCACCCCGTTCGTCTGGCGCCCACGGCACGCATTGCACTGCTGAAGGGCGAGCAGCTTTTTGTCAACGGCGAGCGGATTGAATGCCCTTCGGAACTGGCACTGAGCTTGAGCCGTGAACGCAGCCTGAGTGCCGAGTGGCTGGACCATGAACAAGCGCTGGATCAACTGCTGGAGGCCGCCGCCATCATGCCTTTTCGAGGGCCTTCCGTCGTGCGCTGATCACGGCCTCCTATTCGACCATTGTCGGCCCCGATTCCGGCCCATCCGAGCGCCAGCCCAGCTATAATCACGCGTTACTCACATTTCACGCCGAAACAGAGCGCTTTCACATGACCGATTACCTCCTGGAGCAGTACCGGGCATCCCACTTGTCCGGAGGCAACGCCGCCTATGTGGAGGAGTTTTACGAACTGTGGTTGGACGACCCCGGATCAGTGCCCGAACACTGGCAGACGATCTTCGCTCAACTCGGACCTCGCGATGCGGAAGACACGCGTCATCTGGCGATCACCGACTACTTCAAGGCACTGGGCGCCAATGGTGCGCAACCGCTGCTGGCCGAGGATTACAAGCAGGCTGGCGTCCTGCGCATGATCAACGCCTTCCGCGTGCGCGGCCACAAGCAGGCCGACCTGGACCCGCTGAATCTGCACGCACGCCCGACCGTTCCCGACCTGCAGCTGGGCTTTCACAACCTCAGCGAATCAGATCTGAACACAACCTTCCACACGGGCTCTCTGGCAGCACCGGACCGTCTGCCCCTGAAGGACATCATCGACATCTGCTCCAAGACCTACTGCGGATCGATTGGTGTGGAGTACATGCACATTGGCGAAACCGATCAACGCCAGTGGCTGCAGCAGCGCCTGGAGGGCACGCGCGGAGCCTACACTCCCGCCAAGGAGGACCGCCTGCGCCTGCTGGAGAAACTGACCGCCGCCGAAGGCATGGAGAAGTACCTGCACTCGAAGTACGTCGGCCAGAAGCGCTTCTCTCTCGAAGGCGGCGAGAGCATGATTCCCCTGTTCGATGCACTCATCAATCACTCGGGCGATCAGGGCATTCGGGAAATGGTCATCGGCATGGCCCACCGCGGTCGCCTCAACGTGCTGGTGAACGTCCTGGGCAAGAGTCCGGGCGAGCTGTTTGCTGAATTCGAAGGCCTGATCGCCAAGGACGATCCGAAGCGCTCGGGCGACGTGAAATACCACATGGGCTTCAGCTCCGATGTACGCACGCCCGGCGGCGTGGTTCACCTGGCCCTGGCCTTCAATCCCTCGCACCTGGAAATCGTCAATCCTGTAGTCGCCGGCTCCGCCCGCGCGCGCCAGGCTCGTCTGGACGATCACGCCCACGAGCAGGTCATGCCGGTGCTGGTCCACGGTGATGCGGCCATCGCCGGTCAAGGCGTGGTCATGGAGCTGCTGAACATGTCGCAGGCTCGCGGCTTTGCCGTCGGCGGCACCTTCCATATCGTGGTCAACAACCAGATCGGCTTCACGACCTCCAACCCCCTGGACGCACGATCGACCCTGTACTGCACGGAAGTCGCCAAGATGGTCCAGGCGCCGATCCTGCACGTCAATGGCGATGATCCGGAAGCCGTGATCTACGCGACCCAGCTCGCTGCCGATTTCCGTCGCGAGTTCAAGAAAGACGTGGTCATCGACCTGGTCTGCTACCGCCGTCACGGCCACAACGAGGCCGATGAGCCTGCAGCGACCCAGCCGCACATGTATTCGATCATTCGCAAGCTGGATTCCACGCGCAAGAAGTACGCCGACCTGTTGATCAAGGACGGCCTGCTCGACGACGCCGCCGTTGCTGGCATGCAGGAGACCTACCGCGATCGACTCGATGCGGGCAAGCCCGTCGTCGATCTCGTCCCCGACGATGAAGCACCGATCACCGTCGACTGGGACCCGTTCCTGGACCACAACTGGCGCGAAGCGGCCGAGACGGGCATGGCGCTGGAGAAGGTGCAGGACCTGTCCACTCGGATGACAACGGTCCCGGAAGGCTTCGGCGTCCACAAGCAGGTCGAGCGCATCATCGAGTCGCGCCGGAAGATGGCAGCTGGCGATCAGCCCATGGACTGGGGTTTTGCCGAGACCATGGCCTACGCCGGCCTGATTACCGATGGCTACAAACTTCGCCTGGTGGGCCAGGACTCGGGCCGCGGCACCTTCTTCCATCGCCACGCCGTGCTCCACAATCAGAGCGATGGCGAGGATTGGGTTCCGCTGGCCGATCTGAGCAAGGCACCGGAAGATGTCACGATCATCGATTCGCTGCTGTCGGAAGAAGCCGTACTCGGTTTTGAATACGGCTACGCCACCGCTGATCCGGGCACCCTGGTGATCTGGGAAGGCCAGTTCGGTGACTTCGTCAACGGCGCCCAGGTGGTGATCGACCAGTTCATCACCTCGGGAGAGGCCAAGTGGGGCCGCCTGTGTGGCCTGGTCATGTTCCTGCCGCACGGTTACGAAGGTCAGGGCCCGGAACACTCCTCGGCGCGCCTCGAGCGCTTCATGCAGCTGTGCTCGGGCGCCAACATCCAGGTATGCGTACCGTCCCTGCCCTCGCAGATGTTCCATATGCTGCGCCGCCAGATGCTGCGACCCTTCCGCAAGCCGCTGGTGGTCATGACGCCCAAATCATTGCTGCGCCACAAGTCGTCCGTGTCGACCCTGGACGATCTGGTCAAGGGAGAATTCCAGCTGGTCATCGATGATCCGACCCAGCCCGATCCCGCCAAGGTCAAGCGCGTCGTGTTCTGTGCCGGCAAGGTCTACTTCGATCTGGCTGCCGAGCATGCCGAGAAAGGCATCGACGATATCGCGCTGGTGCGCGTCGAGCAGCTCTATCCCTTCCCGCGCGAGGAAGTACAAGCCATCGTCGAACGCTATGGCAACGCGGAAGAATTCATCTGGTGTCAGGAAGAGCCGCTGAACCAGGGCGCCTGGTTCCAGATTCGCCACCACCTGCAGGCCTGCACGGGCGGAAAGTCTCTCAAGTATGTCGGGCGCGCCGGTTCGGCCTCACCCGCCGTCGGGTACTACCAGGTCCATCTCGAACAACAGAAACGTCTGGTCAGCATGGCGCTGACTCATGGTGAAGGTCTAGCGTAAGGACAAGTCTCAATGAGCGTAGAAATCAAGGTTCCGAATCTCCCCGAATCCGTCTCCGATGCGGTGGTGGCCAAGTGGCACAAGCAGCCGGGTGAATATGTCGCTCGCGACGAGAATCTGGTCGACCTGGAGACCGATAAGGTGGTGCTGGAAGTTCCCGCACCCGCCGGCGGCATCCTTCAGGCGATCACGGCCGAAACCGGGGAAACGGTCACGGAAGGCCAGGCCTTGGGTTCTCTTGAGGAAGCCGAAGCGCCCGAACAGCCTGCTGAAGCCCCGGCCGAAGGGTCCGCTGACGCACCGGCAGCCGCAGCCCCGGCTGCAGCCGCTAGCGCCGACACCAGTGGAGGTGCACCCTCACCTTCAGCCCGACGCGCAGCCGCAGAACACGGCGTGGATACGGGTTCCGTCGAAGGCACGGGCCGCGCCGGTCGCGTCACCAAGCCCGATGTAATCCGTCACGCTGCTGGCGGCGGTTCTCGTCAGGAAGAACGCGTCAAGATGTCGCGTCTGCGCTCACGCATTGCCGAGCGGATGAAGGATGCGCAGAACACGGCCGCGATCCTGACCTCTTTCAACGAAGTCAATCTGCAGGCCGTGATGGACATCCGGGCCCGCTACAAGGAAGAGTTCGCCGCCAAACATGGCGTCAAACTCGGCTTCATGTCCTTCTTCGTCAAGGCCTGCTGCGAAGCGCTGCAGAAGCACCCCGTGGTCAACGCTTCGGTCGATGGCGACGAAATCGTTTATCACGGCTTCCAGGACATCGGTATCGCCGTGTCCACGGAGCGCGGTCTGTTGGTCCCGATCCTGCGCAACGCCGAGAACCTGAGCCTGGCCGGCATCGAGTCGGCCATTGCCGATTACGCCAATCAGGCGCGCAGCGGCTCGATCCAGCTGGAAGACCTGCAGGGCGGCACCTTCACGATCACCAACGGAGGCGTGTTCGGTTCCCTGATCTCCACGCCGCTGCTGAACATGCCGCAAAGCGCCATCCTGGGCATGCAC
>JBCDLQ010000265.1:0-4425 GCA_039414335.1 Pseudomonadota bacterium
CGAAAACCTCGATCCGATGGGCGTGCACACGGGCGACTCGATCACCGTGGCACCCGCCCAGACTCTCACCGACAAGGAGTACCAAGCCCTGCGCGACGCGGCGATCGCGGTGTTGCGTAAGATCGGCGTGGACACGGGCGGTTCCAATGTCCAGTTTGCCGTCAGCCCGGAAGACGGTCGGATTCTGGTCATCGAGATGAACCCGCGCGTGTCGCGTTCGTCGGCGCTGGCCTCCAAAGCCACCGGCTTCCCGATCGCCAAGGTTGCGGCCAAGCTGGCTGTTGGTTACACGCTGGATGAACTGCTCAACGACATCACCGGTGGCGCGACGCCCGCGTCCTTCGAGCCGGCCATCGACTATGTGGTCACCAAGATTCCACGCTTTGCCTTCGAGAAGTTTCCCGCCGCCAATGATCGTCTGACCACACAGATGAAGTCGGTCGGTGAGGCGATGTCCTTCGGTCGGACCTTCCAGGAGTCGCTGCAGAAGGCCCTTCGCAGCCTGGAAACGGGCCTGACCGGTCTTGATCCTCTCAGCTACGAAGGGACGATGGCCGAGATCGACACGAAGATCAAACGCGAGCTGCAGGAAGCCGGTCCGGATCGACTGCTCTATCTGGCCGACGCTTTCCGCCGTGGGCTGAGCTTTGAAGAGGTTCATCGCCTGACGCGGATCGATCCCTGGTTCATCGATCAGATCGCCGAACTGATCGAACAGGAGCAACTGATCAGCGAGCAGGGCGTGGCGGAACTGAATGCCGAGCGTCTGCTCGAGCTCAAGCGCTTCGGATTTTCCGATGCACGCATCGCGACCCTGGCCGGACTGAACGAAGAGAGCGTCCGCAAGCTGCGGGAGAAAGCGGGTCTGCATCCGGTCTATCGTCGCGTCGACACCTGCGCCGCCGAATTCGCGACCGAGACGGCGTACCTCTATTCCACCTGGGGTGAGGCCTGCGAAGCCGCGCCCTCGGAAAAGCCGAAGATCATGGTGTTGGGCGGAGGCCCGAACCGGATCGGGCAGGGCATCGAGTTCGACTACTGCTGTGTCCACGCAGCCATGGCGATGCGCGACCTGGGTTATGAAACCATCATGGTCAACTGCAACCCGGAGACCGTCTCCACCGACTATGACACTTCGGATCGGCTGTACTTCGAACCCCTGACTCTGGAAGACGTCCTGTCGATCATCGCGCTGGAGAAGCCCGAGGGCATCATCATCCAGTTCGGCGGACAGACGCCCCTGAAGCTGGCGCGTGCGCTAGAGGCTGCGGGTGCGCCGATCGTCGGCACAACACCGGACAGCATCGACCTGGCTGAAGACCGCGAACGCTTCCAGGCCCTCTTGCAGGAGCTCGGACTCAAACAGCCACCCAACCGCACGGCGCGTGACCCGGAATCGGCCATCGTGCTGGCTCGCGATATTGGCTATCCGTTGGTCGTTCGGCCTTCTTACGTGCTGGGCGGCCGGGCCATGGATATCGTCCACGGCGAAGACGAATTGCGTCGCTATATGACCGAAGCGGTGAAGGTTTCCAATGACTCACCGGTTCTGCTGGACCGCTTTCTCGATCACGCAATCGAAGTCGATGTTGACGCGGTCTGCGACGGCGAGCGGGTCATTCTTGGCGGCATCATGGAGCACATCGAAGAAGCCGGCGTGCATTCGGGAGATTCCTCCTGTTCACTGCCACCGTTCTCCCTTCCAGAGGCCATCATTCAAGACATTGCCCAGCAGACCCGTGAGATGGCCACCGCCTTGAAAGTGGTTGGGCTGATGAACGTGCAGTTCGCGGTCCGCGGTGAAGAGATTTTCGTGCTGGAGGTCAACCCGCGTGCCTCGCGGACCGTGCCCTTCGTCTCGAAGGCAACGGGTACACCCCTGGCCCGGGTCGCCGCGCGGTGCATGGTCGGACGAACGCTGGCTGAGCAGGGCATCGACAAGGACCTGGAGTCGTCTTTCTACTCGATCAAGGAGCCGGTTTATCCCTTCATCAAATTCCAGGGTGTGGATCCGATTCTGGGCCCTGAAATGCGTTCCACGGGCGAAGCCATGGGCGTCGGCCTGAGCTTTGGTGCTGCCGTGGCTCGGGCCCAGCAGGGCGTGGGGATTCGTGCTGCTGCTACGGGCACAGTTTTCATCAGCGTTCGCGACGCCGACAAGGAACGCCTCGTACCGGTCGCTGAAGAACTGGCGCAGCGTGGATTCAAGCTGATCGCGACGGAAGGCACCTGGAAGCATCTGGTTGAACATGGCCTTGAGTGCACCTACGTTAACAAGGTGGCTCAGGGGCGTCCCCATATCGTCGATCTGATCAAGAACGACGAAATCGACTACATTGTGAACACGACCGAAGGCCGTCAGGCCATTGGTGACTCGTTCTCGATCCGCCGCACGGCCCTGCAGCACAAGGTCAACTACTCGACCACGATTGCCGGCGCCAAAGCGACCTTGCGGGCGTTGGACCATTGGAATGAACGCGGCGTGCGTAGCCTCGCCGAGTTATACGAACTCTAGGAAACAAGGAACACGGAATGAGCCAGATCCCGCTGACCAAGGCCGGGGCAGAGCGTCTGAAGGCCGAGCTCGATCGTCTCAAGAAGACCGATCGCCCGGCGGTCATCGAAGCCATCGCTGAGGCCCGTGCCCACGGCGATCTGAAGGAAAACGCCGAGTACCACGCCGCCCGCGAACAGCAGGGCTTCATCGAAGGCCGTATTCAAGCCCTGGAAGGCGCGTTGGGCAACGCCCGGATCATCGATCCGGCCACCACCAATGCGGGCGCTCGAATCGTTTTCGGTGCCCATGTCACGCTGATTGAAGACGCTGACGATGCCGAGGAAGCGGTCTGGCAGATTGTCGGAGAGCTCGAAGCAGACGTGAATGCCAAGCTCCTCTCGATCAGCGCGCCCCTGGCCCGTGCCCTGATCGGCAAGGAAGCGGGCGAGGTGATCGAGTTCCAGGCCCCGAACGGGCTGCGCGTCTACGAGATCATTCACGTCGAATACCGCTGAGCCGTGGCGGGATGATCATCCTCCTGGTGCCCGAACTTGAGGCGCTGCTGTCGGAAGTCGAACGCCCCCCTTCGACGCTGAGCAAGCTGCTGGCACGTTCGCAGCGCCGGTCGCTGAACCCCAACACTCATCTTGCCGAGCTCGTCACTGGTCAGGCGATTGGTTCGGCTGCCATCGCCCGACGAGCGGACCGACCGGGCGATGCTGAAGGTATCTGGATCCACGCGGATCCCATCCACCTACGCCCGGATCTCAACGCGGTCTGGACACAGTCGAGCCGCTTTGATTCCCTTGATCAATCGCTTGTTGCGGAGCTTCAGTCGCTCTTCGACGATGCCGGCATGGCCTTCGATCTGACGGCGCCAGACCGCGGTTACTTGAGAATTGACACGCTGCCGTCGGCTGGCTTCAAACCGCCCTGGGAATTGCAGGGACAGAGCCTGGATCATGTGCTTCCCTCAGGAGAGGACGCAGCGCGCTGGATCGGCCTCTTGACCGAATGCCAGATCGTGCTGCACCAACATCGCAGTGCCGAACAGCAGAACCCTTCCGGACTGTGGTTCTGGGGTCCCGGGCAGCTGCCGGTCGATCGACCCAGTGCTCGTGTCAGTCATCTCATCGGAGTTTCTCCCATCCTGTCAGGATTGGCTGAATGGCTTTCTCTGTCTCATTCACCCGAGGAGACGGGCACGGGCGACAACGCCCTTCGCCTATGGCAGCCGGATTATCAGCTCAGCGCAGAGCAATCGTTGCAGCAGCTTGACGAATTGATCGTGCCACTCTGGCGACGCTTGAAGCGAGGTAACACTGATGCGCTCGAGCTGGCCAGCCGTGAGGTCGTTCATCGCCTTGAGCGTCTGGATGCGTGGCGCTTCTGGAAGCGTCACTGATGCTCCGTTCTGTTCGTATCCGTCGTCGAGAGGGTGGTGAGCTCAATGCGCCGGGTTTGAATCCTGTGGTGGTCAGAGTGCTGGCTGCTCGCGGTGCCACAAGCGCACCTGATTATGGATTGCAGGGTCTGCTTGCGCCGACCTTGGGCGGCCTTAATCGAGCGACCGAGCTCATGGAAACCGCGATTCGGGAGGGCCAACGCATTCTCATCGTGGGAGACTTCGACGCTGACGGCGCAACGGGAACGGCCCTGGCGGTGCGAGCGCTTCGGGCCATGGGTGCGTCCAAGGTGGACTGGGTCGTGCCCGATCGTTTCCGTCACGGCTACGGCCTTGGCACGACGTTGGTCGATGAAATCGCTTCTGACGCGCCGGACCTACTGATCACGGTCGATCAGGGTGTCAGTTCGCTCGATGGCGTGGCGAGCGCACGAGCGCTGGGCATCAAGGTGGTGGTCACGGATCACCATCTGCCAGGGGCGGCCTTGCCCCAGGCTGATGCCATCATTAATCCCAATCTTCA
>JBCDLQ010000266.1:0-4424 GCA_039414335.1 Pseudomonadota bacterium
CGACGCCACACCCGGCGACCGGCTGCGCTCGATCGACTCACAGCAGAGCGAGCGACTGGCACAGCTCAAGCTGCGCCGGCCCATTACGGTCACGCCCGGAACCAGCATTCGTGTGGCCGCCGAAACCATGGCCCAGCACAAGGTCAGCTCTCTGCCCATCGTCACGGAAGAACGCCTGGTTGGGATGCTGACCGATCGCGACTTGCGCTCCCGCGTTATTGCCTCTGGCGTCGACACAGCAGCCACGGTCGATACGGTCATGACGCCTCAACCGGTGACCGCTCAACTCAAAGGCCGCATCGATGACGCCCTGGTTCAGATGATGAAACTCGGCGTCCATCACCTGCCCGTGCTTGATGAGCAGGAGCGCCTGCGCGCCGTTGTCAGCGCGGGTGATCTGATGCGCATCCAGTCTCCCCACCCGCTACGCCTGGTCCGAGACATCCAGCGCGCCGAGGATGGCGAGGAAGTGGCGCAATTGGCCCGTCAGAGCCCCTCCATGCTGGCGGGTCTGGTCCACAACGGCTCAGAGGTCAGCGAGGTCGGGCGCATGGCCAGCATGATCACCGATGCCTGCACCAAGCAGTTGATCGAGCGCACGCTGCAGATTCTGGGCGAAGCGCCCATGGGCTGGTGCTGGACAGCCTTTGGTTCACAGGCGCGAATGGAGCAGGGCCTGATCTCCGACCAGGACAATGGGCTGATTCTGGAGCGGGAACCGCAAGGCGACGAAATCGCCTACTTCCAGGCCTTTGCCGATCGCATCTGCGATGGTCTGAATGCCTGCGGCTACATTTACTGCCCCGGTGGCGTCATGGCCAAGGGCGAGTGGCGCATGTCCTGGGAGGACTGGCGCAAGACCTTCAACAACTGGATGGTTGAACCTGAACCGAAGGCCGTGATGCAGTCCTCGATCTTCTTCGACATGCGCCCAGTCGCCGGCGACCTGGACCTGGCTCGAAGGCTGCATGGCGATGTCCTGGAACAGGCCAGCGAATCGACCCTTTTCCGTCGTTTCCTGGCCGCTGAATCCATGGGCAACCGTCCGGCCTTGGGGCTGTTTGGACAGTTCGCTCGCGAGGACGGTGGTGATGCGGCTCGCGGCATCAACCTGAAGAAACGAGGCGTCATCCCCATCGTCGATCTCGCTCGCGTGCGCGCCCTGGAAGGCGCAATCAGCGTTGTCCACACGGAAGAACGAATTCAGGCCGCCGCCGAGGCGGAGGTGATGAACCCCTCGGACGCCGACGACCTCATTCACGCGCTGCGTTTCATCGGCAATGTCCGCCTGCGACACCAGGTCGCCCTGTTCGATGCGGGCCACAAGCCCAATCATTTGGTCGATCCCGACGAGCTGTCCGGCTTGCACCGCCGCTACCTGCGCTCGGCCTTCGGCATCGTCAAGACGGCCCAGCGTGCCCTGGAGCAGCGCTATACGGTCTGAGCGAACCCGTTCATCATCGACGCTCAGGAAAAGCGCAGCTATGCTGCGATGGTGTCAGCGGCATACGGGTTCTCCTGAGTGAAAGTTGTCATCATCGGAGCAGGTATCATCGGGGCCACTACGGCGCTGGTGCTTACAGAGCGAGGCTTCGACGTCACCTTGCTCGAAGCCGAGCCAGAGGCCGGCATGGGCACCAGCTATGCCAACGGCAGCAGCATCACTCCGGTCCACGCCGAACCCTGGAATCCGCCGGGCATCTCCCGGAGCTTGCCAAGCGCGCTGTTCAACCGCCGATCACCGATACGGATTGCCCTAAGCGCACTTCCGGGGCTTCTCGCCTGGGGTCGCCGTTTCCTTCGCGAGTCAGAACCCGAGCGCTACCTGGCCAATACGCGCCACTGCATTCGTCTCGCGCTCTATAGCAGGCGCTCACTGGTCGGCTTGCGCGAACGACACGCCCTGTCCTACGACCAATGGACCGAGGGATCGATGGAGCTCTATCGATCGACTGAGACCTTGAACAACATCGTGAATTTACGCCATCAGCTGGAACTGACCGGCGTCGAGTTCGAGGAGCTAAACAGGGACGAGATCGTCGCTCGGGAACCTGCCCTGCAACCCGTGGCCGACGACTTCAGCGCCGCCCTTTGGCTGCCTTCGCACGAGTCGGGTGATGCGAGGCGCTTCAGCGCTGAAGCCGTGCGCAGGGCGCGACAGCTCGGCGCGACCGTGAAATTCCAAACGCGCGTCACAGGTATCAAGCCAGGCGTGAGTCCGTCGGTTTCGACAAGCAAGGGCAGACTATCCGCTGATCGCATCATTCTTTGCACGGGAACCGGCACCGAATCTTTACTTTCTCCCTTTCGGCTGCGTGTCCCGATCTATCCAGTTCAGGGCTACTCGCTGACCGTATCGATCAAGCCCCAATCCCCTGCCCCCTGGGTGCCCTTGCTGGACGCCGAACGCCGCTTTGTCATTGCGCGCCTGGGACCGGCTCGCCTTCGCATCGCCGGCCTGGCAGAATTCTCCGGTTGGCGTCGCAGGCTCGACCCAAAGCGCCTGGATCTGCTGCGGGATTCCGCCGAAGCCCTGTTGCCAGGGATGGTTGATGACATTCGCGCCGAGTCCGTCGAGCCCTGGACCGGCCTTCGACCCATGACACCCGACGGACCGCCGCTGATTGGCGCGACACCGCTTGAAGGCATCTGGCTGAATGCCGGTCACGGCGCGATGGGGTGGACCCAGGCGGCAGGGTCCGCTGAACTATTGGCTGATTTACTCACCGGAAATCCAACGGCCATCGAAATCAACGGTCTGAATGCCGATCGCGTATTCGGCGAATTCGTGGCAAATCAATAGACTTGAAGGCCTCAAGTCTGTAGACCGGATTGTCGGTATTGCTTCGCATGTTTCAGGAACGCCTGGACCTTCGGCGTTCGATGCAAATCAGCATGCGTGACCAGCCAAAGGTCGCTGTGCCAGCCGTCATCTGGGCTGATGACAGCGACCAGATTGTCATGACGAGCAGCAGCTTCTTCTGGGAGGATGCCCATGGCGATGCCCATGACAACAGCGGACTCCGCGATATCGCGATGGTTGGTTTCAAAAACAATGCAGTCTTTGTGCTGCACTTCATTGATCCAGGCGGCAAAGGGCAGCCGTGAGTCCTTCGTCGCCGACCTGACCAGGTGATGGCCCGCAAGACTATCGCCCTGTGGTGTTCCCATTCGATCGAGGTAAACCTGACTAGCGTAAAGGCCGAAGCGAATTCGTCGAAACGGCAGGACAACATAGTCTGCCTGTTCGGGTTTTGGGCCGGCTCGCAGGGCCAGGTGTGCTTCACCCAACTCCAGTCTTGAGAGTGCTCGGCTGGCCTTCAACCTCACCACAATGTCGGGATTGTCCTGGCGATAATCACGAATTGCCGGCATTAGAAGACCGGCCATGCTGGCCAATGAGGAAATCACAAAGTCGCCGGAAAGCTTGCTGACTTTGACCTTGGACCTTCCGGCCAATTCGGCAAATAGCTCATCTGCACGCTCTGCCACGGCCAACAGGTCTCGACCAGCTTCAGTCAGTCCGTAGCCCTTCGCGTGCCGTTGAAAGAGTTTCTGTCCAAAGAATGATTCAAGAGTGTCGATGTGCCGACTGACCGTCGCTCGATGCACGCCGAGCCGCCGCGCCGCGGCGCTCACCGTACCTGTACGCGCCAGGATCAGCGCCGTCCTCATCTCCAGCCAGTGTTTCATGGCCGTATCGTAAACAAGTCTGCTGCTCGATCTGAGCACAGGGGCTGCGCATTACGCGCTCTTTAAAGTCGCGGCAGTGCCTGCCTATCATCCAGCGAGGCGACAGGGTCGCAGTGGCAGAAGCAGCGCCGGTGCCGACACCGCTCCATCATTCAAACATCAGGAAGAGAGTTCGAACCATGACCAAACCCCAATCAAACGCACTCAGATTGGCCACCCTGCTTTGGATCGTGTGGGGATTGGTCCATATCCTTGCCGGAATCATCATTCTCAGTTCCGATGCATCGGCAGGTTTCGCAGCTGTGGCCGATGCTGTCGATTCAGCGGCACTCGCTGCGGACTACCATCCTGCCGTCGGCGGCATACTCAAGCAACATGGCTTCAATCTACTCTGGATCGGAACCGTGACCTTCATCGGCGCTTTCTTCATCTGGCGAGGCCAGGCAACGGCAATCTGGGTCACCGCACTAGTCGGGGGGTTGGCAGATGTGGGTTACTTGCTCTTTGTCGACTTGCCAGGATACGTCCGGTTCTTTCCCGGAACGTTGATGACAATCGTTTCCGCTTCGGCGATCGTGCTCAGTTTCTGGGCATGGCGTCAACTTGCCAAAGAACGGCAGGATCACTGAAACGGAGCACTTCCGTGGCTCAAAAGGCGCTCATCGAAGCCTTACTGATGCTTGCCGGGGACCAAGTCCCGGCAGGCACAACTTACAAATATTCGTCCAACC
>JBCDLQ010000267.1:0-4402 GCA_039414335.1 Pseudomonadota bacterium
CCGACCAGGCCTTTACCTTCACCGACTGGACGGCCGAGATGAAGGCCAAGGCCTCGATCTGTATTTCCGAAAACGAGACGCTGATCGAGTCGCTGGAGATCGCCAAGTCGCGTATCCAGGGCATGATCAATGCCGGCATGGATAACGAGAAGCAGATGCTTCAGGGGCTGATCGATCGCGCCAATCGCCGCATCGAGGATATCCGTTCCGGCACGAATCCGGCGCTGCGCCCGGATGACAACGCGAAGTACTTCGCTGAAGTGGTCGTCGATCTCGATCAGATCAACGAGCCGATGATTGCCGACCCGGACGTGCAAAACCCTGATGTGTCGCGCCGCTACACGCACGATACGATTCGCCCGATTTCCTTCTATCGGGCCGAGAAGAAGGTGGACCTGGGCTTTGTTGGCTCCTGCATGGTGCACAAGGGCGACATGAAGATCGTCGCTCAAATGCTGCGCAATCTCGAGAAAGCCAAGGGTGAAGTGGCGTTCAACGCGCCGCTGGTAGTGGCCGCGCCGACCTACAACATCATTGATGAGCTGAAGGAAGAGGGCGACTGGGAAGTCCTGCAGAAATATTCGGGCTTCGAGTTCAATGATGAGGCGCCGAAAAACGTGGCGCGAACCGAGTACGAAAACATCCTGTACTTGGAGCGCCCGGGCTGCAACCTGTGCATGGGTAACCAGGAAAAGGCCGCCAAGGGCGACACGGTGCTGGCGACCTCGACCCGCCTGTTCAAGGGTCGAGTCGTTGAAGACTCCGAAGACAAGACCGGTGAATCGCTGCTGGCCTCCACGCCGGTCGTGGTGCTGTCGGCCATCCTGGGTCGCACCCCGACCATGGAGGAGTACAAGACGGCGGTGGAAGGCATCGATCTGACCAAGTTTGCGCCGCCGAATCAGAAGCCGCTGGATTCGAAGTCGGTGCATTTCTGAGTCGACGGCGACTTTCGCAAGACTGAAAAGGGCGCTCCACTGGGGCGCCCTTTTTTTCGCTGGAAATTGATGGGTGTTCTGATCCGGAGAAATTGGCTGGAATTATTGGGCGTCCTGATCCGGAGATATTGATGGGTGATGAACCAGAGTGCCGAACCAGAGGCGTTGACGTTTTGACGTTATAGCGTCATGATGGCCAGCCTGAATGGGAGTTGGTCATGTCTGAAGCACCCAAGCGTTCAACGATCTATTTCGAGCCTTCGCTCCATGCGGCCTTGCGGGTGAAGGCGGCCCACGCTAACAAGTCTGTGTCCGAGCTAGTCAATGACGCGGTGCGCGCCGTGTTGGCGGAAGATCAGGAAGATCTGGCGGCCTTTTCCGATCGGGTCGCCGAACCGGTCATGAGCTACGAAGCCTTGCTCGATGATCTGAAGGCCCATGGCAAGATTTGAGCTGGTCTTCAAGCGATCAGTTGCCAAGGACCTGCGCGCCATTCCCAGGCCCGATGTCGCTCGAATTCTGCGCTGCTTCGAGGCGCTGAGTGAGGATCCGCGGCCGCCGGGATGCATCAAGCTATCGGGTCTCGACCGCTATCGCGTCAGAGTGGGGGTGTATCGAATCGTCTACGCCATCGAAGAGAATCGGCTGGTAGTGACGGTCGTCAAGGTTGCCCACCGCAAGCGGGCTTATCGCTAGTCATTCTCTTCATCTGGGCCGCAACAAAAAGGGCGCTCAGTGAGCGCCCTTTTTCTGCTCCTGGCGGTGAGGAATCAATCCTGCCGGATCCCTTCGATATCCAGAATCATTTCGACCACGCGCGAGTCTTCGCCCAGGTTGTAGTCGATGCCGAAGTCGGTCAGGGTGAGGGCGGTCTTGCCCGTGAAGCCGCGGCGAAAGCCGCCCCAGGGGTCGTCGCCGGCGCCGAAGTGCTCGACGTCGATTTCGACTTCGCGGGTCTGGCCCATCAGGGTCAGGTTGCCGACGAGGGTGAATTGCTCATCGCCCTTGGGCGTGAACGAAGTCGAGCGGAAGTGTGCTCGCGGGTAGGCGTCGACGCTTAGAAAGTCTTTGCCGCGCAGGTGGTTATCGCGCCGCTCGTGATTGGAATCGATGCTGGTGGTTTGGATCGTGACGTCCACGCTGGAGTTGCTGGGGTTGGCTGGGTCAAAGGTGAATTCACCTTCGAAGTCGTTGAAGCGGCCGTAGAGCCACGAGTAGCCCAGATGGGGAATGCGGAACTGGACAAAGGCGTGGGCACCGCGCGTGTCGATCGTGTAGCGCTCGAGCGAGTCCGATTCGGCGGCTTGCTGGGCACTGAGTGGACTGGCCTGCAGGCCCAGCGCCAGCGCAGTAGCCAGCAAACCGTGTTTGATGAGGGTCATGGCGAGTCTCTCCTTCCCGGCCAGGTGAATGATTGTGGTTCGCAATTTTGGTCATCTGGCGCGACGCTCAGGTGAAGGAGATTGGGTGTCGGAAAGCGTCGAATTGGCTTGCGCCGCTGCGGGGTGGCTCGTATCCTTGGCGCGCTAACCACAACGCCCAAGGGGATGCGCAAGATGCGGACTCGATTGATCGCCGGAAACTGGAAAATGAACGGCTCCAAGCCGATGGTGCGCGAGTTGATCTCGGGCGTGCTCGCGGCCCTGGAGGCCGACCGCGATGCGGAAGTTCTGGTGATTCCGCCGGCGCTCTATGTCCCGCTGGTCAAAACCCTGATCGAGTCCACGCCGGTGGTGCTCGGTGGCCAGGACCTGAGCACCCATGAATCCGGTGCCTATACGGGTGAAGGGTCCGGCACGATGCTGGCGGAAGTGGGCTGCAGCTATGTGCTGGTTGGTCATTCCGAGCGGCGTGCCTATCACGGCGAAGAGGACGCCGAGGTCGCCGAGAAATTCGTCGCGGCACAGGCCGCGGGCCTGCAGCCGATTCTCTGTGTGGGGGAAACGCTCGAAGAGCGCGAAGCCGGCAGTACGGAAAGCGTGATCAAGCGCCAGGTCGCGGCGGTGATCGAACGGGCTGGAATTGCAGCATTTTCAAGGGCTGTCGTGGCTTACGAGCCGGTCTGGGCCATCGGCACGGGACAGACTGCGACCCCCGATCAGGCGCAGGCTGTTCACTCCATGATTCGGGCGCAGATCGCCGAAGAGGATGCTACAATAGCCGGCCGGCTCCGGATCCTTTACGGAGGCAGTGTCAAAGGAGACAATGCCTCGGATCTGTTTGCGCGGGAAGACATCGACGGCGGCCTGATTGGCGGCGCGTCACTGACTGCTGAATCCTTCATGGCCATCTATCAGGCGGCTTGAAGGCTTAATTGATTGGTTTGATTTCATGCTTTACACGATTCTGATTGTTCTCCATGTGGTGCTCGCTGCATCGCTGATTGCCATCGTGCTGGTCCAGCGTGGCCCGGGCGCGACCATGGGCGCGGCCTTTGGTGCTGGCGCTTCGGGCACGGTGTTCGGCTCGCGCGGCTCAGCCAGCTTCCTGACCCGGACTACCACCTGGATGGGCATTGCGTTCTTCGCCATCAGCCTGTCGATGGCGGTGATTCTGGCTCGCTCCGTGGGTACGGTGGGAATGCCGTCCGACGACCTCGGTGCTGCGGGTGCCCTCGCGACCGAAAGCGGCGCGGAAATGGTTGATGATGCAGCCGAGGACGACGAGTTCCTGACCCTGCCGATCGAGGGTGAGATGCCGACGGCGACCGAAGCTTCCGATGAGGCTTTGGACGAAGCGCTGGAAGCCGTGGTTTCTGAGTTGAGCGAAGACGCTGCCGAGGGTGAGGCCGAGGCAGTCGAGCCGCCGCCGGAATCCTGATCGATTCGGTTTTTTTTGGTGTTGCCGAAGTGGTGGAATTGGTAGACACGCTGTCTTGAGGGGGCAGTGGCGAAAGCCGTGCCGGTTCGAGTCCGGCCTTCGGCACCATTTTTGAACGTGCTTGACGACAATCTATAAGGAGCTGGTCACTCCAGGCGGACCCGGTGGCAAGCGAGCACCGGCTTGAGTGTGTCCGCCCCCGCGCTCTGACGCGTCGAGGCCAGCGCCTTTCGAGGAGAGATAACAACAGCATGCTGGCTGAATATTTTCCGATCCTGGTGTTCCTTGGCGTGGCCGCCGGAATGGGCATCGTTCTCCTGCTGGTCGGCGGCATTCTCGGACCGCGTAACCCGAGCAGCGAAAAACTCTCCCCCTATGAATGTGGCTTCGAGGCCTTCGAAGATTCGCGCATGAAGTTCGACGTGCGCTTCTATCTCGTCGCCATCCTCTTCATCATTTTCGATCTCGAGATCGCCTTCCTTTTCCCCTGGGCCGTGGTGCTGGATGACATCGGCATGACCGGGCTGTTGGCGATGGGTGTGTTCCTGCTGATTCTCGTGATCGGTTTTGTCTACGAATGGAAGAAAGGTGCGCTGGAATGGGAATAAGCAACCTGCTGCACAATCCCCTGCCTGAGGGTGAGG
>JBCDLQ010000268.1:0-4394 GCA_039414335.1 Pseudomonadota bacterium
CTAGTTTGCCATCCTGACCGTCAAGACGTGTCAATGAGTGGGCGTCTCGCCGGTCGATTTCAACCTCAAGCGGGCACTGGTCGAGCGCGTAGGCCAGGGAAGGGTACATCGTTGGATCGCACTTTCTCCGCAGTCATCGCGTTTGCGCGCTGCCTTGTTCGAACTTGGTGTGGTTCTGCAGGAGCGCTTCGATGAGCAGGGCCAGTGCCATCTTGAGGTTGAAATCGACCGGCGAGACGCCCACTCATTGACACGTCTTGACGGTCAGGATGGCAAACTAGTCGAACAACTCCTGTTACACTAACAGGCTTGATTCCGGGGCTTTTAGAGGACGCTTTGCCGCTGCAGGCATCGGCGTCCAACGGCCTCGATTCAGTGGGCCCCGCAACGATCAACGGAGAATGCAATGCCCTGGAACGAACCTGGCCGCGGCAGCGGCGGTGGTGGCGGTGATCGCGACCCTTGGAAAGGCGGTAACGGCAATCAGCCACCGGATCTGGACGAAGTCTTTGCCAATGTCCAGAAGCGCTTGAAGTCCATCATGGGCGGCGGCGATGACGGTGATTCCCAATCCAGCAATTCAGGCGGTCCGTCCGTGGGCGGCATCTTCCTGCTGGCCGGTCTTCTGATCTTTTTGTGGGTAGCGTGGAACTCGATCCACATCATCGATGAGTCGGAGCGCGCTGTCGTGCTGCGCTTCGGTGAAGAGAATCGCGTGTTGTCTCCCGGTTTCAAGCTGACGTTCCCGGCGCCGATCGAGGAAGTCATCAAAGTCAATGTCAGTGAAGTGAGTTCTCTGGAAAATCAGAGCCGCATGTTGACGGGCGATGAGAACCTGATCGAACTGGCCTACGCCGTGCAGTATCGCGTCGCCGATCCGGTGGCCTTCCTGTTCAATATCGCTGATCCGATCGACTCGTTGACGCAGGCGGCCGACAGTGCCATTCGTGAAATCGTTGGCACCAACAACATGGACTTCATCCTCGAGGATGGCCGTGCGCAGATCGCGCTGGATAGCGGCACATTGCTGGAGGAGATCGTCGCTCGTTATCAGCCCGGCATCGAGATTACCTCATTCAACCTGCAGGAAGTCCGCCCGCCGAGCCAGGTTCGGGCGGCCTTCGATGATGTGGTTCGTGCTCGTGAGGATCAAATCCGCTTCGCCAACGAGGCGCAAGCCTACGCCAATCAGGAAGTGCCTGAGGCTCGTGGTGCAGCCGCGCGAATTCTGGAAGAAGCCGAGGCTTACCGTGAGACCGTGATTGCCCAGGCCACGGGTGAGGCCGATCGCTTTATTTCGATCTACAACGAGTATGCCCGGGCCCCTGAAGTCACTCGCGAGCGACTGTATCTGGAGACGCTGGAGCGTGTGTACGGTCGCTCTTCCAAGATTCTCATGGACGTCAGTGACTCGAACAGCATGTTCTACCTGCCCCTCGACCGGATGGGCGGAACCTCCAGCGCATCCAATGCACCGCCACCACCGCCCTTGATGCTTCCGAGTGAACAGCGTGGACAGAACAGTAATGACCCCAGAACCCGCACCGGCCGGGAGGGACGTTGATCATGAGAGTTTTTGCACTTTTGCTGCTGCTGATCGCCATCTTCGTCGGCGCCAACAGTATTTTCATCGTCAAGGAAACCGAGTACGCGATCAAATTCCGACTCGGTGAAGTGGTCAGATCCGACTATGAGCCGGGCCTGCACTTCAAGATGCCGTTCATCAACAACGTCGTGAAGCTGGAACGTCGTCTGATCACGCTGGATATGCAGCCTGAACAGATGAACACGGCGGAGCAGAAGTTTGTTGAGGTCGACTACTACGTCAAATGGCAGATCCAGGACCCGCGCTTGTTCTATATCTCGACGCAGGGTGGCGACATGCTGGTGACGCGCCAGCGACTGGGTCAGCTGATTCGAAATGACCTCCGCGTCGAGTTTGCTCAGCGAACCCTCAGCGAGGTCGTCTCCGAGCAGCGCCGCGACATGATGGAGCGCCTTGTGGCCAGCGTCGACGAGCGTTTCCGCGAGTTCGGTATTCAGGTCAATGACGTTCGGATCAAGCGAATCGAGCTGACCGAAGAGGTCTTGAACTCGGTCTTTGATCGCATGGAGACGCAGCGAACGGAGTTTGCCAACGAATTGCGTTCTCTCGGGCGCGAGTCCGCCGAGCGGATTCGCGCGGATGCCGATCGCCAGGTTCGCGTCCTGCTCGCCGATGCGGACCGTGAATCGCAGCAGATTCGTGGCCAGGGCGACGCGCGGGCGATCGAAATCTACGCCAATGCCTACGACCGCGATCGGGAGTTCTATTCCTTCTTCCGCAGTCTGAACGCTTACGAGAACAGCTTCGGAACCGAGAATGACATCCTCTTGATGGATACGAGTTCAGAGTTCTTCCGCTACTTCGAACAGCAGAACGCTCGCTGACGACACGAACCAGAGGGAAGGGCAGGGTATGACTCGATCCGTCGTCATTCTCGGCACCCAGTGGGGTGACGAGGGTAAGGGCAAGATCGTTGACCTTCTGGCGCACGACGTCGATGCCGTCGTACGCTATCAAGGTGGTCACAACGCGGGCCACACGCTGGTTATCAACGGCGAGAAGACCGTTCTCCACGTGATCCCCTCAGGCGTGCTGACGCCGAGGGCGCGCTGTCTGATCGGAAACGGTGTCGTGGTTGCACCGAAAGCGCTGTTCAAGGAGATCGAAGGCCTTGAAGCGCGCGGTGTGGATGTCCGCTCCCGCCTTGGGATTTCCCCGGCTTGCCCCGTCATTCTCGGCTGCCACGAAGCCCTGGATCGCGCGCGCGAGCAGGCTCGCGGCCATCGCAAGATCGGGACCACGGGGCGTGGCATCGGGCCGGCCTACGAAGACAAGGCCTCGCGCCATGGCCTGCGTCTGGCTGACCTGGCCGATCCGGCGCGTCTCGCCGACAAGCTGGGCGGTGTGATCGACTATCACAACTTCCTGCTCGAGCATCTCTACAAGACCGATCCCGTCGATGGTGCTGCGATCGCTGATGAGGCCGCGCGCCTGGGTGAAGAACTTCGCCCCATGCTGTCGGATGTCACCAGCGAACTGCATGACCTTCGAGAGAACGGCGGCCGAATTCTGTACGAAGGTGCCCAGGGCAGCCTTCTGGATATCGATCACGGTACCTATCCCTTCGTGACCTCATCGAATACCACCGTCGGCGGCGTGATGACCGGTGCTGGTGTGGGCCCTAATGCGGTCGACTACGTCTTGGGGATCACCAAGGCCTACACCACGCGCGTCGGCAGCGGTCCGTTCCCGACCGAACTCGACGACGAGGACGGCCGCATGATGGCCGAACGCGGGGTGGAGTTCGGCGCGACCACGGGCCGTCCGCGCCGCTGCGGCTGGCTCGATGCGGTGGCTTTGCGACGCATGGTGCGCGTCAACGGCATCACGGGGTTGTGTATGACCAAGCTGGACGTGCTCGACACCTTCGACGAAGTCAAAATCTGCGTCGACTACGACGGCGTGGACAGCTTCCCTTTGGGCGCTGAAGAATGGAGTCGGGTCAAGCCGGTCTATGAGACCCTGCCGGGTTGGGAAGGCACCACTCAAGGTCTCACCGATGCCGCGCGATTGCCGGCGGCGGCCAAGGCCTATCTCGAGCGCATCGAGGCGTTGGTGGGAGCGCCGGTGCACATGCTGTCGACCGGGCCTGAGCGTGATGCCAACTGCATCTTCCGCGATCCCTTCGATGCCGGCTGAGCTTTGCGCCAGTCGCCATTGCTCCTATCATTCAGTTTGACCTTGTCCGCCGGTTTCTGACCCCGGCTTTTTGAACATCACGCAATCGAGCTCAAGACCATGCTGGACCCGCATCTCCTAAGAACCAACCTCGGAGTCGTCGCCGACCAACTGGCCCGCCGCGGCTACCACCTGGACATCGAAAATTACGCCGCGCTGGAAGAGAAGCGCAAGGCGCTGCAGATTCGAACGGAAGAGCTGCAGAACCAGCGCAACACCAGCTCGAAGTCCATCGGTCAGGCCAAGGCCCGTGGCGAAGATATCCAGCCGCTGCTCGCTGAAGTCTCACGTCTGGGTGACGAGCTCAAGGACGTCAAATCCACCCTGGATGCGGTTCGGGAACAGATGCAGCACCTGGCCTTGGATATGCCTAATCTGCCGGACGCCAGTGTGCCCGATGGAGCGGGTGAGGAAGACAATCAGGAGGCTCGCCGCTGGGGTGAACCGACGGCGCTGGATTTCGAGCCGCGAGACCACGTCGAGCTTGGCGAGGCGGCCAGGGGACTGGATTTCGAAGTCGCAGCGAAGCTGTCGGGCTCGCGTTTCGCGGTACTGGGGGGTGCCCTGGCGCGACTGCACCGAGCTCTCGCCCAGTTCATGCTCGACCATC
>JBCDLQ010000269.1:0-4376 GCA_039414335.1 Pseudomonadota bacterium
CAGGCCCAACCCTGCACCGGGTCAAAGTCAGCACCCTCACCTCTGAGATACATGGCACCGACGTTGTATTGGCCGAACTTGTCGGCGTAGTAGGCCGCACGCTCGTAAAAGTGGATCGCGCTGTAATGGCGGCCAATGCTATAGAGCCGATTTCCGCGCGTCATTCTCCAATAGGACGGCGTCCGCTCGCTAAATGCATAGAGCCCAGAGCCAGGCCGTTCCGGTGCAGCGGGAAGAGACTTCGCAGAGAGCGATGGGAGTCCGCTCAAAGTCAAAACCAGCGCAATCGTCAGTCCAATGTTTGATTTCATCACGGCTTCCAACCTATTGTTTGATAACTCTTTAGAGGCTATCACAGCATCTGAGACGCGCTCTTCATCCTGATCGCATGGTCTGCGGCAATCCGGCACTGTTCAGTCAGCGGAAGATTCAAGCGCGTGTTTCCACCAGAACCAGGCCAACCCAGACCGCGAACAAGCCCAGTAGAACGCTGGTTGACACATAGAGGAACGCTGGCAGAACATCACCGCGCTTGAGCATCAGCACGGTCTCCAGGCCGAAAGCCGAGAAGGTCGTGAAACCGCCGAGCAGGCCGATCATCGCCGCAAGACGCAAGGCTTCCGTTCCCGCATCGATGCGCTCGGTCCATGCCCAGAGCAATCCGACGGCCAGGCAGCCGGTGACATTCACCAGCAGCGTCCCCAAGGGGAAACGCGCCTGTTCCGAAGCCGAAAGCAGCCACAATGCGATTCGATAGCGGAGCATCGCGCCCATGGCGCCTCCGAGCGCTACCAGCAGCCATGCTTTCATGAGGCCATCCTGCGCAGTGGCATGCGTTGGCCATAGGTCAGCGACCGCCACAGCCATTCCATCGGGCCATAGCGGAATCGAGTCAGCCACCAGGCGCTCAGGGGAATCTGGATCAGAAAGACCGGCAGCACGAATAAGGCTGCCTTGGCGTGGCCGACGGTGCCATAGAACCCGAGTCCTGCACCATAGAAGATGAAAATGCAGCACACGCTCTGCATAAGGTAATTGGTCAGCGCCATGCGACCCACGGGCGCCAGCCATGACAGTCCGGCCGCTACGGCATCTCGACGCATCAGGACGGCGATCAACGCCATGTAGCCCAGCGCCAGCAATGGAACCCCGAAGGTACCCACAGCCACTTCCAGCAGCCCCATGGCCGAACCGGGAAGATAACGGTGGGAATCGGCCACCAACCAGACCCAGAGCCCGTTGAGCGGCAGCCCGAGACCGAGGCCGATCGCAGCGACCCGGTTGATGAGCGCGCGGAATCGATCCAGGTCGGCGGCCAAACCGACACGGCCGATCCACATCCCCAGCAGGAACATCGCCAACACCGCCGGAGGCCGCAGTGAAATGATCAGCAGCATCCACCGTCCGAACAACTGATACGCATTGGATTGAAGAATATCGGGATAACCCGACTGATAACCCGCGATGATCAGGACCGGCATGGGCGGACCCGCATTCGGGTCTGGATTCGATGGTCGCATGGGATGGTCCATCCCCGACGCCCACATCAATCCGTACAGCACGATTTTCAGCAAGAGCAGACCCAACGCCCCGTACAGCAGCGTCTGGCTGCGGCAGTGGTGAAACAACAGCAGGACGAAGCCGATCATGGCGTAGAGCATCAGGATGTCGCCAGCCCAGATCAAGGTGGCGTGGATCAGGCCGATGACAAACAGAAGGGCTAGCCGAGGGGCAAACAGTACCTTGGCGCCCGCGCCTCGCTGTCCCGCCCGAGTAAGGAAGACGGTAAAACCGATACCGAAGAGGATCGAGAAGATCGAATAGAACTTGCCGTGAAGCAGGACTTCAAGGGTGTAGTAAACGACCTGATCAAACGTGGTCAGCTGCACGTCCGGCAGGGCCCAGACAAACAGCAGGCCCGAGAACACGATCATGTTGGCCAATAGAATGCCGAACAGGGCAAAGCCGCGCAGAATATCGAGAATCTGCATGCGATCGGCTGCCGCGATCGGATTGGATCGAGCCGCTTTCGACATCATCTCCCTCAAGGTCCTGACCACCTGACTGGAAGCAGACTAAAGGCTGCGACCGGCCCGCACAAGCTGATATTTGAGTGGCCAGTCTTCGAGTGGTCGATCTTCAAGTGACCGATCTTCGAAGGCCTGTCCGAATCCAGTCGCCATTCCCGTACAGGCTGTAGAGATTCCCCATACATGATGAAATACCACCAGCAAACGGAGACCCATTCATGATTCGACGTGCCCTTCCCACCTTCTTCATCGCCGCCCTGTCCCTTTGTCTGAGCGCGTGCGCTGCCGAAGACAGTGCACCCGTGCCGCAAGGCCTGGATATTCAGTTCAGTGGAGAAAATGACGGGCAGGCACCCTGTCGCATCGAGCGCCTTGCGGTAGTCGATCAGGATCAGTACCCGCTCTACATGGTGCGAGGTGAAGGCAACTATCGACTGGAAGACGGTCAGACGCGCAACATTCCCGTGCAGATCCAGTTCCTCAGCCTGGATGGTGTGGATGATGACACGGCCATTACCTTGACCGATTTCGACGTGACCTGTGACCAGGTGGCCATCGAATGGACCATCGAGTATTGCCAAAACCATGATCGCGAACATATGGAGTGCCCGCCTTTCAATGTCAGTGGACAGGAGGCGTTTCGCGAATTCACATTGGCCTTCGAAGGCGACTGAGTTCGCGGCGGCTGGGGTATGATGCGGCGTCGCATCTGCCCCGCTCTGCCGTGTTTACATTCCGTAGCCTTGTCCTGCCCCTTACCGCCATTGCGCTGACTGCGTGCGCCGATCGAGCGCATGAAGATCCCCTTGGCGAAACGGGTGCCCTCACCACTGGCCAGGCCAATGATGGGGCCGCTGCCGGGGCTTGCCTGGAAACGCTCGATCGGTCCAGCGAGCCAGCGGCCTATCTCCAGTGCCAGCATCAGCTCCTCGAAGCCTTCGAGAGCCGGCTCGCACGCCGCATGGACAAGGGATCGGAAGGCTGGGAAGGAACGACGAGCTGGGTCGAGAACGAAACCCGCTTTCTGACCCGACTCACTCTGGTCTTTCTGGCCCGGCGGGCCATCAACGACGGTCCGGACTGGCAAGCGACCAGCGAGCAATTTGACCAGCGTCTTCAAAGCTACCGCCAGAATCTGTTGCGCAATCCGCACGTGATTGACGGCATCCGTCGCGATCTTGAGCGCCTGACCTTGACCACGCCTCCCGAGGAGCGCCGCCTGATCGAGCAGAACTGGCAGCAGCTTCAACGCTCGGGCGTCTTTCTGTCTGCCGCTGACGCCGATCGCCTGCAATCAATCGATCAGACTTTGGGCGAGCTGCAGGGGCTGTTTCGCGACAATCTGGATCGGGCGACCCTGCGCTACGAGACGCTAATTACCGATCCCCGGCGCCTCGATGGCCTGTCCATCGATCAGATCGCGAAGGCCCGCCAAGATGCCGAGGATCGAGGTCATGAAGAAGGCTGGGTACTGACCCTCAAGCGCCACCGCCTGTACCCCGCACTCCGCCAGCTTCGCGATCGCGAACAGCGGCAAGCGCTCCATCAGGCTCATCAGTTTCGCGCCGGCGGAATGCGGGTCGGACAAGTTGGTGACAACCCGGAATTGATGCGCCGGATTCTTTCCCTGCGCCTGGAACGGGCGCGCCTGCTGGGTTTCGACCACGCCCTGGCGTTTCAGCTGGCAGATAGCGGCCTGGCTTCCATAGAGATGCTGTATGAACTCCTCGATGCGATGGAGCGAGCCGCGAAGCCCATCGCGGCTCGCGAAGTCGACCGACTCAGACTGGCGCTCCAAGGCGATGGGTTTGAGGTCGAGCCGCAAGCCTGGGACCTGCTCTACTACACCCATCGCGAGGAGAAACGGGCGACCGCTGACGGTCAGCCCGAAGTCGCGGTTTCGGAAATGCAGGCGCTTGACGCGCTATTTGCCTCGGCTCAAGCGTTGTGGGATCTGGAGTTCGAGCCCCTGACAGGCATCGGCGGCAGCGGGCTGCCGCGTTTTCAGGTTCATGACGGGCAAGGTAAGCCCCTGGGCGCCGTCACCTTTGACCTGGGCCATCGACGCGGCAAGCGTGGTGGCGCCTGGATGTCGGTGCTGCAGCACGCCGAAACCGACGGCCAACAGCGCTCTCCGGCCATCGTCGAAATTCAGAGCAATTTCGGACCGGGCGAACCCGGCGCCCTGAGCCTTGACGCCAACGCTGTGGAAACCCTGTTTCACGAATTCGGACACGTGCTGATGGAGCTGTTTTCAGCGACCCGTCACCGGTCACTAGCCGGGAACCAGCTACCGCCGGATGCGATTGAGGTCCCTGCCCTGATCTTCGAGCGTCTCGCCTTCGA
>JBCDLQ010000270.1:0-4355 GCA_039414335.1 Pseudomonadota bacterium
ATCGACCACGGACTGCGCCGAGTCTGCGCCGTGTGAATGCAGCAGCACAGCAGCGGCCAGGACCAGGCCGGCGCTATACAAACCCGTCCCAATCAGCAAAAAATCTGCCTGGCGAAACCGAACCTGGCCGAACAGCAGGATTGTCGCGCCGGCCAGCCAGGCAGCGCTGCGGGAGGCTGACAGCGCTGGATCTTCACCGGCTAGCGCGGCGATGATCCACGCCAAGGCGAACGCCAGCAGGCTAACGTTGGGCGCGCTGAGCCATCGCGGATGCCAACGCTCGAAAGCCGCAGAGAGGGCAAGGCCCACACCCAGCACAATCACCGGTGCCGACCCCGGCACACCCGGCACAACCAGGAGTAACCACATTAGCGTCAGGGCAAGCGCGGCAAAGCTGATTCGGCGATGGTCACTGCTGCCTACCGATTGATCGGCATCATCCATCACGGCTCCGTTCGCTGTTCTCGCGTCTTGGCGGTGAAAGTTCTCAATGGTCTGGCCTAGCCTATGCCGTCGCTTTGAAGGCTACTCGAACGGGCGATTCAATCGCTGGCATAGAGCCAGGTCAAGGTTCTGCTCATCGAGGCGGGCATCATGCTCAGATGGGACTCCTGCTCGAAAACCTGCCAGTGCAAGTCGATCTGTTCGTAGTTCGCTTCCTGCAGATGCTGACTGAAGCTCAGCATGGTCGGTACCTGCCTTGCGTCTTCCCGTTCGCCGACAGAGATAAAGACCTTGCTCGGCGGGATGTCCCAGGATTCATTGCTTGTGAACTGTTGAATCGAGGCGTCGAGGAACCCTTCCTTGTGCCACCACATGGACGGGCTGTTCAGTCCGAAGCGGGTGAAGTAGCCATCCGAGTTCACCAGGCAGTAGGCGGCAAACAGGCCGCCCAAGGAATGACCCGCAATGCCTCGATCCTGGTTGACCTTGTAGCGTTCTTCGATGAATGGGCTGATCTCGTTCTTGATGCTCTGAAGAAATCGTGCAGCTCCACCGGACGACAAGCGACCTTCCAGGATGTTGAATTGCTGTTCGGCGCTTCTGTCATCCTGAACGTCCGAGGTGGGCGTGTAGTCCAGCGTTCGATTGGCAAACCAGCTGATTCGGTCCGAGCCGGAATGGATGCCGACGATGACGACGCGCTCAATCAAGCCCCGGGCGCTCAGTCGCCGATTGATCTGATTCATGGTCGGAAAGAAAAAGGCACCGTCCAGGATGTAGAGCACGGGGTAGGTCGTGTCGTTGCTGTTGGTGTAGCCGGCGGGAAAGGACAGGTAGAGCTGATACTCGTGCCCGGTGATGTCCGAGGTGATCACGTGGTCGGGCTCAAAGGAACGGTCTTTGGGCTCCAGTTTCTCCGCTGATACGAGGCTGCAGTAGATCAACAACGCGCACATTAAGAGTGGTCGGATGGAGAACATAGGTGTCCTTATGCGGTTACTCCGCTACTTTCGCCAGAAAGTCTAAGGGTTGAGTTTTGATCTTGGCTTATCTGCGACAGGAAAGAGTCCAGTCAATGGTAGTCAAAAGGTCGCCAGGCCATCCATTGGGAACAAGAGGTATTCCGAGCACGGCATTCGACAATTGTTGGATCGAAGGCCGGTCGCCATTCCAATCGTGTCGCTCAGCTTGGGTTGCGCTCCTGCCGCGCCCTTCGTGCGAAGGTCGCAGGCCAGCGGTCCCTGCATCTCATGAGACCGGGCGTGTTTCTACAGGCTTGTTCGAGAAGATCGTACCTGTTAAGTGCTGTCTTGTCAGCTGATGCTTTCTGAGCGCCTTTGAACGGTTCGCACAAGTGCGACCAATGAGAACGCCAGTATTCCGAGAGGGACCAGAATCCAGGTGAAGTCTGCCGTTATCGAGCGAACGCCGGACGGGGCAAATTGGGTCAAAGCGGCTAACGAGGACACAATCAGGGCGATCTGCCAAATGAAGTTCCTCGGTTCCGGATCAGTGGCTTGCCGGACGCTGGGGTTGTTCTTGTCGAATAGCATTTTTCCCAGTAACAAGGACACGCCTAACAAAACGATTTATGAGAGCAGATTAGACATAGAAGTGATTCCCTTTAGAGACAACGCGCTGACTTAGCTTACTCTAAGAATAGAGGGCTTGGCCACTCAGCCTTACTGACTGCCCTCAAAGCGGTCTTTGAACAGGCCAGCCAGACTGGTCCGCTCGATCAGCACCACCCAGTCTTCATTGCTGTTGTCCGGTGGCGAGCCGAGGCTGATCGTTGCATCGGCAACAACGTCAAAACTATCGCCGAAGCTGCAGTTGCGCGGGTTAAACCAGCGCTGTCGATAGGTCTCGCCAGGGTTGTTGATCGAGAGGCTGCCCGACGGGCTGACGTCGGGCAGATAGATGGCGTAGACCTCATCTGTCGCGCTCACGTCAGTTCGAAACACTTCGCCGCCGCCAAAGGTCGTCGACTCGCCGCTCAGTCGATCGTCGTCGGGCTGCATGCGCCAGAAGGGGAGTTCGTCTTGCATCAGGCGTCGAGCGCAGCCCATGTAGTTCCACATTTCTTCGCGCGTGCGGAAGTCTTCGAGTGTGATGTCGCCGCCGATGTTGTCGGGCGGGCGAGGCCAGTAGCCGGCGTACCACTCGATATGACCACCGCTGAAATACACGTCATAGAGCACGCGTTTACGCAAGTTATCGGCATTACCGTCGTTCAGGCCCGTGCCTGCCGGGTTGTTCTCGTCCATATCCAGAACCCATGGGCGCCCAGCTGCCGCCGATTGTGCGCGCCAGTTCTCGACGTGGGCCCCGGCCAGATCGGGGTTGTACTGGATGGAGGTGGTACTGATCAGCGGGTCACCGAGCAGATCGTCGTAGTCACGGAAGTTGTTCGGTTTGGTGTGCACAGTGATGGGATGCGCGCGCTCATCCTGAGCCTGGATGTAGCCGGCAAAGTGGCGCAGCTCGGCGACGGAATAGTCGTTTTCCTCGCTCAGGTTCCACTTGAGCGCCAAGTGATGGCCGAAGCGAGCAATGAGCTCGCGGTAGAACAGACGTCGTTCCAGGCCTAGCGTGCCGTTGTCCAGCCAGTTTTCGTTCGGGCCTTCCGTTTCGTTCAGCACGAAATGCAGAGCAATGGAGCGAGCCTGGGCGTGCTCGAACACGCGATTCCATTGGCTGAGCTTGCTGATGTCGTACTGGAGATTGGCCGGGCGACCGCCAGCCGGGCTCAGGAACGGGTAGGTGTCCTGACCATCGCCTCCCAGATTCATTGGCAAAAAGTAGATGGAGTTGACGTCAACCGAGGCCAGGTAGTTCAGTGCGCCAATGATGCCGCGACCCTCCTGATCGTCCCAGTCCGGGTCACCGGTCTGCCAGTCGGCGATATGCGGGCCATAGGTATGCAGGAAGTCGCCGCCCGGCGGCAGGTTTCCTTGATCAACCAGATTATCGAAGCCCTCAAAGGCCAGGAAATTTTCCGGGCTGTCCGTACCGCCCTTGATCCAGTAGTCGCCGTCGGCAAAGCGCAGATAATGCTCACCGACGTACTCCAAGCGACCCTTTTTCAGAAAGCCGGGCGCATCGCCTGTCGCAGGGTTGATCAGGAAACTGCCGCTGGCCCCGGAGAAATCGCTGGCGGTACCGGCCGCCGGGTCCAGCGCCACGGCCACCTCACTGCCGCTGCGAAAGGCCGCGACGTAGTGCCAGGTACCGGCCTGATCAGGGCTGAAGCGAACGACCCAGCTTGTTCCCGTGCCACCACCGTTGCCGTCGCCGTTGAAAAAGCCCGGTCGCTGCCAGACCGAACCGTCGGGGGCGCGCAGCCACACTTGCAGGCGTCGATCGACGAAGGGATTAGGGTCGAGATCCGACTCACTGAACGCCGGGCCGTCAAAGGTCAATGTGAGTGGATACCAGGGCTTCGCGGTTCCGATCAGATTCGCCGACGTCGCTGCGGGATCGGCCACTGCGACGACAACGCGGTCGAAGTCGTCCAGGCCGTTGCTGAGCTCGAAGACGTAGTAGCCGGCAACCAATCCGCTGACCCCGGTAGTGACCTGATCAGGCGTTCCGACGGTGGCGCTATTCGGCCCTTCGACCTGGATCCAATTCAGAGTGGCGCTGCCTTGTGCTTCTCCGTTCAAGGTGGTCGAGTTTTCCGGCAGCATCAGAAAGCGATCGGGGCCCGCGCTCAGACTACTGGCACCCGCCTGAACCAATTCGAAGCTCACGCTGGCTGCTGCCCCGGCGCTGCCGCTGCCGTCGGCGCCCGAGTAGGCGGTGGCTTCGAGCTGGTAGGAGCCCGGTGCCAGATTCAAGCTGTTGAAGTCGCCGTTGCTGTCCCCGCCCAAGGCAAAAGGCGCAACGTTCTCCGTGGCGAAGACGCTGCC